>CAZIKD010000054.1:3893-10123 GCA_964539725.1 uncultured Candidatus Bathyarchaeia archaeon
AGGCCGATTATGGGCGCTTTCATATGTCGGGTGAATGTGACTAACTTCTCTACTACTTGGCCGCTCACCTCGTTTGGTATGGTGACTATGACGACTCCGTCGATGCCGGGTAGGAGCTGTAGGACGGTGAGGACCCTATCCTGAATTTGCATTTAAGCAATTAGTATTTTAACCCCGTGGACGGTTTCAATTCGAGTGGTCCCTCTTGATCGAGAGGCTGAAGCGTAGGCTACGTGGCGTAGAGGCTATAGACGCCTGGGCAGCTGTCGCCATACTCCTAAGGGAGGATGAAGGCGACTACGAGAGCCTTCTCGTCAAGCGAGCTATCGTTCCGGGGGACCCCTGGTCGGGGGATATAGCGTTCCCCGGCGGGAAGAGAGCGAGGGACGACCGTACCCTTAGGGACACAGTTATCAGGGAGGTCCAGGAGGAGACGGGGATAGACCTTGATTCCCTCACCTACATCGGGGGTCTCCCGGTTATCTTCTCCTCCATCAAGCCAGACCGGGATGTGCTCCCCCTAGTGTACCTCTACGATGGGAGGCCGGAGATCAGGCTTAACCACGAGCTGACTGCGTACCGTTGGGTCCACCTCAAGGAGCTGAGGGAGAGTAGGACTACAGCTAAGGTGAAGGGTTGGGAGGGGAAGGTCTTCAAACTCGGCGAGGACGTGGTCTGGGGCTTGACCTATCAGATGCTGGATAAAATCTTGGAGATCCTCGACGAAGCCTAGACCCGGAACTTCTTAAGAGCCTTTGCAACGTCGACGGGTTGCTCACCTATGACTGCACCCGCACTCCTAAGGGCATTCATCTTGCTATCCGCTGTCCCCGCTGAACCCTGGATTATTGCACCCGCGTGGCCCATTCTCTTGCCTGGGACGGCTGCTCTTCCAGCAATGTAGGCTGCCACAGGCTTGGTGAAGCCACCCGACGCTATGAAGTCGGCGGCCTTCTCCTCCGCGTCCCCACCGATCTCCCCGATGAGGGCGACCGCCCTAGTCTCGGTGTCCTTCTCGAACCACTTTAAGAGCTCTATGTAGTCGAGGCCGACTACGGGGTCGCCGCCGAGGCCGACGCACGTGGATTCGCCGAGGCCTTGGTTGGTGACGTGGGCAGCGATCTCGTAGAAGAGGGTGCCGCTGCGGCTAATGATGCCGATTGAGCCACGTTTGAAGACCTGGTTTGGCATGATGCCCATCTTAGACTCTCCCGCCTTGATGAGACCGGGGGTGTTAGGGCCGACAACAGTGGTGCCAAGCTGTTTAGCCCTGGCGACGAGCTCGATAGTGTCGCGGATAGGAATTCCCTCTGTGATTACTACAACGGGGTCCATCCCTGCCTCCATCGCCTCGAGAGCAGCATCTAAGGCACCCCCCGCTGGGACGAAGATTATCGAAGTGTCGCATCCCTGACTCTCCTTAGCCTCGGCGACGGTGTCGTAGACCGGTGTGCAATCAACGTCCCGGCCTCCACGGCCAGGGGTGACGCCGGCGACCACCTTGGTGCCGTATTCCTTCATCCTGGCGGTGTGAAACTTACCCTGCGTGCCCGTAAGGCCCTGCACCACGACCTTCGTGTTCTTGTTGATGAGCTTCATATTCTAACCCCCTTAGCGAGGTGGACGGCCTTCTGCGACGCCTCCTCCATCGTGTCATTTGTCTCAATCCCTGCGCCATGGAGGAGCCTCTTCCCCTCCTCCTCGTTTGTTCCCATCATCCTAACGACTATGGGTTTGTTGTCGCCGAGCTTCTTTCGTGCATCGATGATGCCCTTGGCAATGTCATCACAGCGGGTTATGCCCCCGAGGACGTTAACGAAAAGTGCATTTATTCTGTTATCTTTGAGTACGAATTCGACGGCCTTGCCGATTCGGTCGGGGCTGGCACCCCCGCCTAGGTCGAGAAAGTTTCCCGCCCTCCCCCCGTAGAGCATAACCGTATCGAGGGTCGCCATTGTGAGTCCGGCGCCGTTACCTATGATGCCTATGTCGCCGCTCAGTTCGACGTATGTGAGGTCCATTACGCGTGCCTCCATCTCCCGGGGCGTTAGTTCCCCCTCGAAGCTCTCAAGGTACTTCGCCTCCATCTCCTTGTGCCTGTAGAGGGCGTTGTTGTCGATGTTCAGCCTGGCATCAGCGGCTATGAAGCCTTCCGCTGTCTCGACGAGTGGGTTGATTTCCGTCAGCTCTGCATCCATATCGTAGGCGACTCTGTATAGTCTCACGAGGATGTCGCTGAGTTGCTGCATCTTCTTACCGCCGTAGCCGAGCCGCTTGGCGACCAGGTTTGCGTGGTAGCTCCGAAAACCTATTAGGGGGTCGATGTTGTGTTTGACGATCTTCTCGGGGGTCTTAGCGGCAACCTCCTCTATGTTCATACCTCCCTCGCCTGATGCAAGGATTGTGTAGCACCTCGCAGCCCTGTCGACTATGACACCGAGGTAGATCTCGTGCTGGATTGGGAGCAGCTCCTCGACGAGCACCTTCCGTACGGTGAGGTCCTTGATCTTCATCCCTAGTATCTGCTTTGCGACCTCATGGGCCTGTTCCGGGGTGTCCGCGGGCTTTATACCTCCGGCCTTCCCCCTGCCACCAACGCCGACCTGGGCCTTGACGACGACGGGTCTACCAATGATCATGGCCGCGTCACTGGCTTCATCTGGGGTCTTGGCGACGGCGCTCATCCCAAGGGGGACGCCGTACCGCTTGAAGACCTCCTTTGCCTCGTATTCTAGGAGCTTCAATGGATCACCTTGGTTAGAGAAGAGTATTCTCGGGGGTAGATAATTATTCTGGGAGCCGGGCGAGAAGCATCTGCGGGATCCCTCCGCCATCTTCAGCGAATCAATGTTAAATCAGTAGCAGACCCACCTATCATTCATGTCCAAGGACTCTATCAAGAAGAAGGTCATAGAAGCGATCGACTCCCGCGCTGACGAGATAATCGAAATCGGCGAGACGATATGGGAGAAACCCGAGCTCGGTTTCAAGGAATTCAAGACAGCCGAGTTCACCGAGAAGAAGTATGGGGCGATGGGCTGGGCCTACGAGGCCAAGATAGGGATCACGGGTTCGAAGGCCTACATGAAGAAGAAGGGCAAGGGTCCAGTTGTTGGGTTAATTGGAGAGCTCGACGCGATCCGAGTGCCTGACCACCCTGAGTGTGACCCCATCACGGGGGCGGCCCACTCCTGCGGCCACAACGCCCAGATGGCAGCGATGCTCGGGGCCGGCTTCGGTTTAAACGACATTATGGGCGACCTCGACGGCAACGTCGCCCTCCTCACCGTCCCCGCGGAGGAGTATCTCGAGATTGATTATAGGAACAGCCTCAGGGAAAAGGGGAAGCTCGAGTTCTTCGGGGGGAAACAGGAATTCATCCGTCTCGGCCACATGAAGGACATAGACATCAGCATCGGCAGCCACACGGACAGCGAGATCAAGGAGAAGCTGAGCGTCGGGGGGAGCAACAATGGCTTCGTAGGTAAGATGGTCCATTATATAGGGCAAGAGGCCCACGCCGGCGGGAGCCCACACAAGGGTATAAACGCCCTCAACGCGGCGATGCTCGGCCTCATAGCCATCCACGCCCAGAGGGAGACCTTCAGGGACGAGGATACCATCAGGGTCCACCCCATAATCACTAAGGGGGGCGAGATTGTGAACAACGTCCCCGCTGACGTGAGGATGGAGAGCTATGTCAGGGGGAAGACCGTCGAGGCGATCAAGGACGCCAACATTAAGGTGAACAGGGCGCTAAAGGCGGGGGCGATGGCCGTCGGCGCCGAGGTGGAGATCCACGACCATCCCGGCTATATGCCCTACATCAAGGACACGGCTCTCGATGCCGTCCTAAAGGCGAACGCCGCCGCCCTCGTGGGCGAGGACCAGATCAAGGTCAAGGGCCATTCGACGGGCTCCACAGACCTCGGCGACTTCAGCTGCATTATGCCCACGACTAGCATAGGAATGGGAGGCTGCACCGGTGCAGGCCACAGCAGGCACTTCAGGATCGTGGATAAGGAGACCGCATACATCCTCCCGGCGAAGGCGATGGCCCTCACATGCGTCGACCTACTCTACGACAAGGCGAAACTCGCCAAGGAGATCACAAAGAGCTTCAAACCCACAATCCCACCAGGCGACTACGAGGGCTTCATGAAGAGGCTCATCACCTAAACCTCTTATCCATCCTTTCCCTCCTCCCTTCAGGGAGGCAACCTTGGCTTGATGGAGTACAGGGAACTAACTAGGGGTGTCAGCATACCGATTCTCGGCCTCGGGACATGGGGGATGGGCGGACGGGAGAACCCCGACACGACCCTAGATAGGGAGACAGTCACCGCCATCAGGATGGCACTCGAGCTAGGCCTCACCCACATCGACACCGCCGAATATTATGGTGCAGGCCACGCCGAGGAGCTAATCGGAGAAGCCATAGAGGGTTGGGACAGGGAGAAGCTCTTCATCACCTCGAAGGTCTGGCACAACCACCTCCATAGGGACGACCTACACCGATCCATGAGGGCGAGCCTGAAGCGCCTCGGCGTCGACCAGGTCGACCTCTACCTCGTCCACTGGCCGAACCCCGACGTGCCTCTCGCCGAGACGATGGCGGCGATGGAGGAGTGCGTCAGGGAGGGCCATACACGTTTCATCGGGGTTAGCAACTTCAGCGCCCAGCTCATGGAGGAGGCTCGGAGCCACCTCAAAGAAATTAAACTTGTGGCTAATCAGGTTCAGTATAGCCTCTTCGACCAGAAGCCGAGGATGGAACTCCTCCCGGCCTGCCGACGAATGGGAGTCAGCCTAATAGCCTACCGCCCACTCGAGAGGGGGGTAATCCTCCAGACCCCCAACGCGGTCATGGATGAAATAGGAGAGGCCCACGACAAGACCCGAGTTCAGATCGCCCTGAACTGGCTAATAGCACAAGACAGCGTTATTACGATCCCGAAGTCATCTAACCCGATCCACCTCATGGAGTTCATGGGTGCCCTCGGCTGGCGCCTAACTCCGGAGGAGTGGGCGCGCCTCGCGGAAGCCTACAGGTGATGGGATAACGGGGGTCCCAGTCGATAAGGCTGGTTTAACCAGCTGGCTTGTTATGAAGGGGGAGGGTCTAGGGTTCCACACGGAGACGGGTTACACGAGTCCCGAGTGTGATGCCGTCGCAGACGTTGCCTGGGCCCTAAACCCAAACCAGAAACCCGTCTTCACCTTCAACGTTGAGGAGACGGACTCCAAGATGATATTGCCTGGGGCTCTCCAGTGGGCTGGGTCCTCGACTGAGCCGAGGTCGTGGATACATGTATACATGTTTCTGAGCGGGTCTTCGGAGACGCTAGCGACCCTCTCTTTCCCAAGCAACATCAAGCTCTACGATTCACAGGGGATTACTAGCCTACCCGGTGACTTAGAGGAGCTAACAGCACACATGGCCCGGCTTCTCAGCCGATATGTGGGGGTCTCGACTGGCTCCACTTTAAGGGAATCTGTGAAAGGTGCGGCAGTTGCCACCGATGGTTGGCCGATAGGTAAACCTAATACACGTCTCAGCTACACGGCCTCAGCACGGCTGGGGGAGGAACTCCTCCTCTTTGCGGCCGAGAACGGGGAGGCGGAAGTACTCGCGTTAAAGCCTAGCCGTAACGTAGTTCCACTGGAGGTCGCAAGTGGCGGTGCCTCTTTCGGGGGCGCCTTGATGCGCCTCATCGAAGCAGGGGACGGCCACTTTCTCTTCTCCACAGAGCACAGGAACTATCCCTTCGTAATGCGTTTAAATGTCGCTGAGGGGGGTGGGCCTTCTAGGCTTGACCTCTGGTTCGACGCGGATAAGTCGAATGTCCAACAGGCGCTCGGGTTCTGGGCGCTCATCGAGGCCGTTGAGTCCTCGAGGTCGGTTAGCCTACTCGGACCCTCGGGTGAGATGGCTGGGCTAAGTATCCACGGCTAGATGAGTTCCTCATCGACCCTGCGCTGAGGTTTGAAGTGCCATTCGAAGAGGCTCGCGGCGCCGAAAAGGGCGATGCTGCTGAGGAGGAATGTCACGGGGTATCCGAGGAAGAAGCTGATGTTCCCGCTGAGGAAGCTGCCAAGGAACATGGCGATGCTGTTCAGGGCGCTGTACACGCCGAGCGTCCCCCCTTGCCCCTCCTTCGGGAGGAACCGGTAAAGGAGCGCGTTCATCCCGATGGTGATGTTCGTGTAAGCCATACCGATGAGGAGGT
>CAZIKD010000055.1:0-10072 GCA_964539725.1 uncultured Candidatus Bathyarchaeia archaeon
GAGAAAAAAGAGGTGAATTTTAGCTCTGGTTATTATAAATAGATCATCGAATAATGATATGAATCCAAATCTTCTCTATAATTAAATATTATCGCTTCTTTATAACGAGAAGATATAATCATATAATTAAATATAGATTTTAAATATATGTTAGTGGTACATATCAATATTTAGATTAAAGTTATATGCTATAAAGCTCGGTTAATCTTCGCCAAGTGATTTTAATGCAGATTACAGACACATTAAACGAATATAAAGAAGTCGATTACAACACGATAACTGAAACTTCAGAACTATTCACAGTCCTATCAAACGTAGACGCGATCAGGATCTTCCTTTACGCACAAAAAGGCATAACAAACTCAACACATGCCATCAAAGACCTAAACCTAACGCCGAAAAGATTCTACTCAAGACTTAAAGAATTAATCGACACCGGGATAATCATTAAAGAAGAGGGCAAATATTCCTTAACCCCCAAAGGCTTCGTGCTCTCCAAAATAGGCTACACCTTATTCGAAGTATTAAACAATAAAGATCGTATTGAACTAATCTTGAACCTATCACAGTCAAAGTCTTTAACGAGCGAGGAAAGAGTAAAAGTCAATAATCTACTCTTAGAAAATTCAGAGATAAGTAAAATCATTGGGCCCATAGTTAATGGTATATCTTATGGGAAAGTTGAGACGATCTCGACTTATGAGGTTTTGGTTAGTAGACTCAACGAAGAAGTTATGAACTCTAAGAAAGCGGTCAAGATAGCAACAACGTATTTTGAACCATTGACTCTTGACACTGCGGTAAAAACAATTCAGAGTGGGGTACTAATGCAGTGTCTGATGTCTAAGAAAACGATGTCTAAGAAGATTACTAAGTTGAGGATGCTGTTATCTCCGAAGAGTATATTGAGTATGCTTGATCTGCTCAAAGCGTCGGGAGACATCAATCGGGTATATAGGGAGGTGGAGGTTCCTTTTAGTTACGCGGTTTTAGATGGTGAAAGGTGTTTCTTTGAGTTCCCTCAAATTGGTGATGATGATTTCTCAATCGCGTTCTATCTGATAGATAGAAATGTGGCTGATAAATTTCAAAAACATTTTGATATTACATGGAAGGAAAACGATAAAACTACTAGTAATGAGTTATTTTCGTCATTTAAAAGCTTGTAAAAATATCGCGCGCGAATTATTCATACATAATAGTTGATAATTTATTGTAAAAAAATATTTTTTTCCATGTTGACTATCAAAGTTTAGATGTTTAGATACGTATATCTATTACTTAAAGTGGCTAACTTTCACAGATGCTATCGCATTTATAATCTCATTGCTGCTAGATGTGATCGATATAACTGAGGTTCGTCAATGAGCTCTAATGAAAAAATCGATGTTATTGACTTAATAATTAATGTTCTGCGTGAACATGAAAAAACATTGGATACTTTAATTTCAAAACTGGAAGTCACCTTAGATTCTACCCCAAAAAAAAGCGAGGAAAATGGAAAACAGATACTACATTATAATAACTTTAGGATAATCGTAAATAATTGGTCAGAGTTTAAAGAGAGAACATCGAAAGCAGAATTAGCCGCATTTAACATGAAGGATAATAAATTAAAAATATCTGTTATTAAAGAAAGTTTCGTCTATAGTTACATAGAATCAGTTTCAGAAATTACAATGACGATCGAGAAGATAAATGATAAAGTTATGGTTAAGGGGCTAGAGTTATCCAAAATTGAGGACCACCCCCTGGTATTCAGTGGGAGATTAAAGTGCGGTTTGAACTTAACCCATAGAAAAACAGAGTTTAATTTGCCAGATGGTAATATTATCCAAAAAATAAATTATGAGTTAGATAACGGGGAAACAAAAAATTGGTTAGTCAAACAGTTAGAGATTAAAAGAGAGAATATTATTGTAGGAGAAATAGAGGTCTAGTTTCTTATTAAGGGGGTCTCTTTCATGAGACCCTTTGCCTTGTTGAAGTATCTTAAGATGTTTTCACCTTTTTCGGTTAAGATATAATTTTTTTTAGTTCGTTTATCGTCCCCATCCCCGGAAACCTCATCGATTACACCCTGTAAACATAGCGTATTTAGAATTTCTTTAAGTGGTTTCCAAGATAAATTAGCATTATACATAATACGTGTAGGTATAACAACCCCATTCTTAATTTGGGACATTATATCAATATATATTTCGAATTTCGACCTTCTGATCGACATTCTCTAATCGCAAACACTATAGTAGGCCTCCATATATTTAATATTATATGTAGTAAAAGAACGGCGCGCTCGAAAAAAATGAAGGATGTGTAACCAATTAAACAATACTGTCCCAATTTAAATAAAAGGAAACTAAAGAAGGGGTGATCAACTTGGTTTCCGGAGGCACCTACGGATCGAGGGTGGCGGAGGCTCATAAAATAGGTGACCTCCACGTGCATGGAATAGACTCGCCTGGGGGATACTGGGCTTCGTGGGACTGCGCCAAGGTGTTAGGGATGAACCCAGGAAGCCTCAGTGATAGATTAGAAGGGCTTGGTGTCTTCCTTAAGGGAGTGAGGCGCGAGTGGCACGGGTTCCAGAGGCTGACCAGCTTCGATTCACTATTCGAGGATAGGGGGAACACACATCTTGTTAGTATGGCAGCCTTCATAGAAGAGGTCGACAGCGGACACTCTTCGGGGAGTTCCTTTCATGTCTTCCTGGGAATTGGGGAACATATTTCACAGACTGAATACCCTTATCCCTTCATTGGGCACCTCTTCGAGACTCTAAGACGCGGGTCTGGGAGAGGAAAGAGCACCTCGATGATAACACCGATAGTCACAGTATCCGATGCAAAAAAATGGTCTCTGGTGGATAATCTCCCACTCTTCGAGGCTGCGTCGACTCTCTCCTCGCCAATCTTCGTTAAAACAAAAAGACAGGAGGTGGCTAAGGTCTTAAATCCTTGGATAGATGGCTGCGTCTCGGGTATTAACACAGGGGTAATAGGAGCCATCACACCAAATCTCCCCAGGGCAGCCTATGATGCTGAGAGCGAGGATTCTTTCATTGAGCGGGTCGGCGAGCTGGTTGACATTTCGGTTGAAGGACTTGAGGCAAGGCGAACGCACCTCGAGGGGGAGCTAGGGGCAGGTCGTTTACCTCATACGGCTACTCAGGTGACTACTCTCGACGAGTACTTCGGGGCCTTAAACGTCGTCGGAGTCAACGAGGCCCTTCTCAACCTGTTGGAGAAGGGGATCGATTCGATGCAGGGAAAAGCGGTGGCTTATAGGATAATCGAGACGATTAGGGAGAGGCTCGCCCACTTCGAAGATGAGACGGGGCACCGTTTCTGCCTTGATGCATTTCCATCAAACGGTGCATCCTACCGGTTGGCAGAAATTGACAGAGAGAAGTACCCCGATATCGTAACGTCCGGGATCGAAACCCCATTCTACACAAACTCGACCAATCTCCCAGTCGATTACACAGATGACCTCTGGGATGCGTTGGAGCACCAGAGGAAGCTTCAAACGTTATACAGTGGGGGCACTATATTCAATATTTATCTTAAGGAGGGGATATCCGACCCGGTGAAGTGTGGAACCTTGGCGAGGAGGATCATCGAGAGGGGCTTAGTACCCTGCTTCGCTTTCAGCCCCCCCGTCATCACCAATGTTAGGGGGGAGAGGTACGATAGGCTCGGTTTTACTTATAGGACGGCCTCCGAGTTGGGGGCTGGTGAGAAAGAGGAGGTACGTCTACGCAAACCCTACGCCGTACTAAGCGAGTGGTGAGCCAAGGCCTCCCCATAGTGGGATTTGAGAGGCTCAGCCTGCGGGATTATCCGGGCAAGATATGCTCTAACCTCATCATTCCAGGCTGCAATTTCAGGTGCCCTTACTGCTCTGAAGGAGAAATAATATTCGATTTCATCCCCATGCCCAAGATATCAGAGGATGAGGTAATAGCGTTCCTCCACCCACGACTTGGGTTCCTCGACGGAGTCTGTGTCACGGGGGGCGAGCCTACAATACACAGGGAGCTGCCAGCCTTCCTCGAGAGACTCAAGTCCATAGGGAGCCTAGTGAAGTTGGATACGAATGGGTCACATCCGAAGAGACTTGCTCACGTCTTAGGTAGGAAATTCGTGGACTATGTCGCCATGGATATTAAAGTGCCCCTGAAGAGGTACAAGGAAACTGTTGGGTATAGTATCACACCGAGTGAACTGCTCGATAGCATTCAGTTGATTAGGAGGAGTGGCGTCGACTACGAGTTCAGGACGACTGTCGTACCAGGGCTTGTGGACGAGGATGACCTAGTAGAAATCGCAAATATCTTGAGGGGTTCGAAGAGATACGTGCTTCAGGGATTCAAGCCGGGGTCAACCTTGTCGAAGACATGCGCAGATATAGAGCCATATAGTGTAGAGTTGATGAGGCAATTTAGGGATATTGTCGCACCCTATGTGGGTGAGGCGAGGCTGAGGATCTAGGTTAAACAAGTCAACGATTCTTGGGAATAACCTCCGTAATAGAGTTGGACATTTCAATATTGATGCCACGCGCGCTATGAATATGCAGAAAAATAACTAATCGTGTGTTTAACTAGAGATTTTTTTGATTGTTTCGAGGGTTTTTGCAGCGGTCCAGTCGACGTAGTCGTCGCAGTGTGATTCGCCTCGTGCTCTGAGTTCCTCGCCGCGTTTCGCTCTTTCCTCCGGCGTGCAGCCGGGGCAGCCTAGGAGATCGCGACATTCCACTTCTCCCCAGCGGGTTTTAAACTCTTTAATCAGCTCGAGCGTGATTCCGCGCTCGCGGAGTCTCTTCTCGTCGAATTCATGGGGTGATTCGTCGCCTTCAGTTCCAGATATGAGCCCTATACTCATGGCACCTCCTAGGAGGGCTCCACAGATGTCTCCCCAACCCGCGACCCCACCTCCGAGGTTTGAGGCGATCCTCATCGTAGAGGCGTTGAATCCGGGTAGCGGGTGCTTTCCGTTAACAATCATCATAACGCTCTCGCAGCAGTTGAACTTGAGCCCGTTCTTCACGATCATAGTTCATGGTTCTGTGTCGGACATCTAAAAGGATTCAGCTAGATGTAGCCGAGTAGACTCAATAAGAGAGGAGTTATTGTGACTTCTATCACCGCGGCTAATACGAGCAGAGGTAAGACGCGTGTGAGGAAGAATCCAAGAGCTGTCCGTGCCTCGCCCCACAAGCTCCCCGCCCCCCTCAAGCTATTTAATGCCGCGTAGCCGAGGCTCACGCCCATCGACATCGCAAGGAGGATGGCGGGTATCTCGAAGACGCCGTGAGGCATCAGGCCTGCCACGACAAAGCCTAGGCCGACCGATGAGCTGAGGCTATAGGTTACCCATCCTATGAAGAAGCCATTGAAAACTACGAAGAAGAGGGGAAGAACCCCTCCGAGTAGTCCCCCAAGCATGAAGAGAAGGCTCTTGATTGTGTTATTCGCGGCGACGAAGCCGAATAGCTCGATGATTGACATGTTGGAAATATCAGGGAATGTGCCTAGCAGATCTTGTAGGGCCGTGCCGCTCATATTATCCCCGAGAATGTAACCCATAGCGAGGCTGAATGTGAACAGTAAGCTGCAGAGTAGGAAGATTGGTGCTAGGCTCTTGGTGTACTCGGTGTATCTGCCGAGGAGGGTTCGGGTTAACCCCCTTGGTTCGGGTTGCTGTGTGGTCAAGGGGTTTACTCTCGTTCCATCTCCCTGAGTCGGGCGGCCCTGACGTCTCTTTCTAGGACGGTTTTCCTGTTATCCTTTTTGGCGCTCTCAGCGGCAGCCTCGGCGATCCTCTGTGCGAGTTCTCCCACTACGCGCCTCATCTCCTCAGCAGCCTCTTCGCTTACCTTGAGGTCGCCATGTTTCTTGATAAGCCTCCGCATCGGGGCGAGGGTGAACTCTTCAGCCATGTTCTGCACCTGTTGATTATGCTGGGTAGCAGGTTATTGAAGGTTCTGAGGAACGGGGTAAAGTAAAAAGATGGACGTTGTGTACGTGTCAGGAGGAATAATCATGCCCGATATGAAGATCGATTTGAGAAGTGTGAGGGGGCGGGCGTCTACGAGCAGGTCTGCCCCATGAACGTCTACGACATGGCGGATGTGAAGGGGGAAGAATAACGCTCAGGCGACGAGGGCGGAGGACAATTTTATGCATGGCATACGTCAAAATGGTTACCCAGTGGCCATCATCACCGTCGAGTAGTCCTCGCTGATACTGTTATTATCCCGGTCCCCTCCTATTCTGAGAGATGTTAACCCTGCTCTTCGTCGAGGCTTCTCTGGAGCTTGTGCCGAGGAAGATTATCCGCCACCCGTCTGTAACTCGAAACGCGAAGAGGGAGGGGAAGAGGCCGAACGAGGTTCTCCTCGACAGAAGCCTCCACCATCACGCGATGTTAAGCCTGCCCGAGGGAGAGAAGAGGGGGAGGCCCGATATCCTTCACTTCTGCCTCCTCGAGGCGTTGGGGTCGCCGCTGAACAGGACAGGGAGGCTCAGATCGATGGCGCACACAATCAACGGTGACCTCCTCGACATTTCGCAGGAGCTCAGGCTGCCCCGCGACTGCTACAGGTTCAGGCGCCTGATGGAGCAGCTCTTTATTGTAGGGAGGGTGCCGCCGGGGGCGGAGCCGCCGCTCATCACGCTGTCAAAGAAAAGTCTGGGAGAGGTGAAGAGGGAGATCGCGCCGAGCCGTACTATCGCCCTGACGAGCCACGGTAAGACGATGAAACTGGTGGATCTATGCAGGGAGCTTGCAGCGGAGGTTAATCCCCTCGTCTTCTTGGGGGCCTACCCAAACGGGTCTATGAGGGAGGAGACATTAGCCGAGGCTGATGAGGCGGTAAGCATACACTCGGAGGCTCTTGAGGCGTGGGTTGTGACATCTCGTCTCTTATACGAGTACGAGAAGGCGTCGGGGCTAGAGTAGGCGCTCAGCGAAGTCATTCAGGTCTCGGACGATGTCCTCACCGTTCAGTTCCCTCGATCTATCTAGGTGGTAGGCCTTAACACCGAGGAGCTTGGGGGCGCGGTAGTCGAACTCTGGGTGGTCGCCGACGTGTGCGAGCTCCGCGGGCTCAATTTCTAGTTCGTCGCAGACGCGTTGGTAGAAGTCGGGGGCCTTCTTGACGCTTGCGAAGTCGGATGGAGCGGAGAAGACCCTGCTGAAGGGGTAGTCGATGCATTCGAGCTGGATCGTCAGGAACTCCCTGAGGGTATTGGAGGAGATGATGAGAGGGTATCGCTTGCCAAGACGAGTCAGGGCTCGGGGGACATCAGGGTAGACGCTGCACTCGCCCTTGCGTCGCCTGGGGAGGTCTCGCCAGTAGTGGGGAAGGCCGAGGCGCTTCCACCAGTAGCCGACGTCGTACCACTCGGGTTGCCCCTCTCCAACCTCAGCATATTCACTGAGGACCCGCCTGCGTGCATCCTCGAGGGGGATTCCGTGGGCCTCGGCGTATAGGGCAGGGATGTCTCCCTCCCATATCTGCTTGCTGTAGGAGTGGTCGATGAGGGTACCCTCCATGTCGAAGCTAACGACGCGGATCGGCATGGGGTATTGGTGCTTCGCCTGCTGAAAAGGGCGGCGGCTACTAGTAACTGTTAAAATTGGTTGGCGTCTCCAGTATTTAGTGTCTATATGGTGAAGATGATAATTACGGCTGCGGTGACGGGTGGGGAACCCGTCCATAAAGGGATGACGCCCTATGTCCCGAGTTCACCGGAGGAGATTGCTGAGGAGACCTATAGGTGCTGGGAGGCGGGGGCCTCGATTGTGCACCTTCACGCGAAGGACCCTGAGACCGGGCGCCCTGCGAAGGATCCGAACCCCTACTTCAGGCAGTATGCGAAGATGATCAGGGAACGCTGCGACATCATTGTAAACATGACTACGGGTGGGGCGCGTCCGACATCTGGGGCGAAGCTGGACGAGATGGTGAAGGAGAGGTGTGGACTGGGGGCGGAGATGATGAGCCTTAATATGGGAACCATCAATCTCTGGACACCGCCCTACGAGAACGTCTTCATGAATGAGATACCAACCATCAAGCGGTGGGTGGGGTATATGTATGAAGCGGGTATCAAGCCTGAGCTTGAGTTCTATGATACGGGTATGATAAATGCGACTAAGATGCTGGTGAGGGACGGGGTGCTTAAAGAGCCTCTGCATGTACAGTTCGTGATGATTGGGACGACGGGGTGGTCCCCAACGCCGAAGACCCTGCTCTATGGGGTAGAGCAGCTAAACCCAAGCTGGACCTGGAGCGTCTGCTCTCTCGGTAGGACACAGCTCCCAATGGGAGCCTTCGCCATGACCCTCGGGGGACACGTCCGAGTCGGCTTCGAAGACAACATCTACATCAGACACGGGGAGCTGGCCAAGAGCAACTCCGACCTAGTCAAGAGGATAGTCACAATCGCGGAGGCGCTCAATATAGAAGTAGCGAAGCCCGATGAGGCGAGAAAGATACTCGGATTACCCAAACCCTAGTGCCGCTCATAATATGTTGCTATGCAAAAGGAGAAATTTTTTTTCGTTCCTAAGCGGGACGAATCATATATATCCTCTGGAAAAGGATCAATATCAGTAGGACGTGAAGGTTATGGCAGTAAAGACGACGCCCGAGTACGTTGACCTCCTTAATGAGGCCGTCGCGAGGGAGCTACAGGTCTCTATCCAATACATGCTCCAGCACACGAAGTTGGAGAAGCTCATGAGGAAGGTTATCCCAGAGAACATCCTCCTCGACAAGACCACCTACGAAGCAGTGGGTAAGTTCCTCAAAGAGATCTCGATACAGGAGATGAAACACGCTGCTGCAATAATGGAGAGGATCTACTACCTAGGCGGCCAAGCGACGACTAAGGCGAAGAAGCCCGTCATCGGAGACTCCTTGAGCGAGTTCGCCAAGCTAGGCGTCGAGGCAGAGGAGGAGGCCCTCACACTCTACAGAAGATTAATCGACGAGTCCCGGAAGGCGGGGGACTATGAGACCCATGAGTTATTCGAGAAGATCTACGGTGAGGAGGAGGGACACCTCTTCAAGTTCCAGGAATACGTTAAGATACGTGACGAGCCCGAAGGCGACACGGGGGAGACCTCCGAGTGGAGGAAGATATTCAACGACGACTACTTCATCCTCCTCAATAAGGCCGTCGCCAGCGAGATCTCAGCCATCGTCCAGTATACGAACCAGCACGAGAAGGCCGCCCTCCTCAGCCTACGCATGAAGGAAACGCCTCTTGAGGTCATCACCGAGAAGAACAAGACCAAGGCCATTAGCGACCTACTCAAGGGAGTATTCATGCAGGAGATGGGGCACCTCGAGAAGATTTCGGAGAGGATCTACTTACTCGAGGGGGAGGCGACGGTCATCCCTGATCCGCTGCCCAAGGTTGGGGACACGGCTGACGACTTCCTCAGGCTCGACCACAAGGCTGAGAACGACGCCATCGTCCTCTACAGGAAGATTATCGAGGAGGCGTTGAAGCGCGGGGACACGCTGACGAGGCGGATGTTCGAGGACATAGTTCTCCAGGAAGAGGAGCACTACTGGAAGTTCGACGACTTTATTAGGTAAATATGTAGTTTTTCTTGAGGACTATAGGGTTTTTTTAAGTTATCCATGTATGGAATTGAAGTAAACCTAGGTCAACCAATCAAGTTCACAGTTGAGTATAAAGCTGAAGTGAGTATAATGCTATGGCCCCAAATCCAAACCATTCGACCTCGAATCTTCAAATAGCCATATAGCCAATTTAATCAGTGACAACACTTGGATAGAAGAACCTCCATAGCTACCATCCTGGGCATTGTGACAGCGCTCTCGCTATGGCTCATCATTATCTATCAATCTCCAACCCATACAGGCGAGTTTATCATCATCCTCACCCTAAACAACAATAAGTTAGTATCCGACTCGGACATTCGATATTATAACGTTACTAGTCACGAGTTTACCCTAACGAGCGAGTGCGCTGAGAGGCTGAAGCCCATGGGGTGGCGTCTATCTGGGAACTTTACAATCGGGGTGA
>CAZIKD010000056.1:0-4915 GCA_964539725.1 uncultured Candidatus Bathyarchaeia archaeon
GTTTCTTGGGGGCCTTCCCCTTATTCTCAATTAGCGAATTGATGATCTCAGGGTACTGCTTGGGGTCGGTGACCACTGCAACCTCACCGTATAGAAGTGCCGCCTTGGCTGCGCTGCGGATCATTGTAGGTCCACCTATGTCAATGTTCTCGGCTGCCTCTAGTAGTTCCGCTCCTTTGGCGACTGTTGCCTCGAAGGGATAAAGGCTGACAATAACCAATTCGAAGGGCTTGATGCCGTGTTTGTCCATGTACTCCCTATGCTCGGGGAGGTCTCTGCTGAGGAGTAGACCACCGTGGACTCTTGGGTGAAGGGTCTTGAGGAGACCACCCGGGCTCTCGGGGTGGCCCGTATAGTCGCTGACCTCCGTCAGCTTCGTATAACCGAGTTCCTTGATCTTCTTGGCGGTTCCGCCGCTGCTCACGATCTCTACTCCGAGGCCGCTGAGTATCTTGAGAAGGTCCTCGAGGCCTGATTTATCGGAGATGCTTATGAGAGCGCGTTTGATCATGCCTACCGACTCCTTTGCTGGGGAAAGGCTAAGTGTCTGGCTATTAGAACTTGCCTTCTACACGCGTGTATAATTGATAGTTACGATGAAAGCTGGGAAGGGTTATAGGATGCGGTTAGGGCCGGACAACATGATGTCGTGGGGCGCTATCTCCTGGTAGCCACGCTCTGTGACGAGTGCGAGTCGGGCCTTCTCCCACATCTGCTGAATATCAGAGGCTCCTATGTAGCCCATAGCCGCCTTAAGACCGCCAACATACTCATGTATGATATCAGCAACTGGTCCTCTGTAGGGGACCCAGCCCTCGACGCCCTCGTTTATCGCTTTACTGGGCTGGCTGTAACGGTCTTGAGCGAAGCGCTTCTTACGTGCGCGGGCGCTGCCCATGCCGTAGTATTCCTTGTAGTAGCGTCCCTCCATAGCAACGAGGCGACCAGGAGACTCGCTGCATCCGGCGAATACGTTGCCCATCATAGCGGCGTTGGCACCAACGCTTAAGGCGACGGCAATGTCGCCGGGGTTTCGGATCCCACCATCCGCGATGACGCATATCTTGACCTTATGATCCTTGACAGCGTCGGCAGCGCTGCTTGTGGCGAAGAGTGTTGGGGCGCCTGCGCGGGTTACGACACTAGTTGAGCAGATGGAGCCTGAGCCGATGCCGCATTTGACGCCGGAGATGCCGTCGAGTTTCGATATGCAGTCCTCGGTCGCCTGATAGGTGCCTATGTTACCGACGATTACCTCAGCGTTGACCTCTTTTAGGAGTTTCTTGGTGGCTTCGAAGCAGTTCTTGTTGTGGAAGTGGGCGACATCGGTGAAGATGATATCAACGTATTTATCGAGAGCCTTGGCGCGTTCGAGGTCAAAAGGGCTGACGGCGGCGGCGCAGATGAGACGTCCCTCCTCGTCGCGTATGGCGTCTGGGAAGTCGCCCTTGAGGGTTATGTCCTTCATTGTGATCAACCCTCTAACGTGTTTGTCCTTGTCGATTATGGGGAGCTTCTCTATCTTGTGCTTGTGGAGAACCTGCTTTGCCTCCTCGAGAGTTATCTCCTCCCCACCGGTGACCACCTTCTTTGTCATCACGTCGCGGACCTTGAGGGTTGGCTCGGCTAGGCGAACGTCTCGCCACGTAGCAATTCCGACGAGCTTACTCTCGCGCCCAATGACTGGAAAGCCCTTGATATGATGCTCCTCCATGAGCTTGAGGAGCTCGCCTACGGTGGTGTCGGGGGTGACCGTCACCACGTCTCTGATAATGACCGCCTCTGCGCGCTTTACTCGGCGCGCCATGTCCACCTCCTCCTCGATTGAACAGTTCCTGTGGAGGACACCTAGTCCACCGTTGCGTGCCATGGCGATCGCCATGTCTGACTCGGTGACCGTGTCCATCGGGCTGCTGAGAAACGGGGAATTTAAAGTGATACTCTTCGTGAGCCGGATCTTGACTGTGGCCTCGTTGGGTTCGAGGGTGGTCCAGCCGGGGAGGAGAATCACGTCGTTGAAGGTGAAGGCGGTGTCCGCATCC
Organism: uncultured Candidatus Bathyarchaeia archaeon; assembly: GCA_964539725.1. Lineage (GTDB taxonomy): Archaea > Thermoproteota > Bathyarchaeia > TCS64 > TCS64 > UBA8941. Next base: position 2,043 of record CAZIKD010000056.1, read on the forward strand.
TTGAATTTATCACGGAAACCCATCACTAGCACCTACATTTTAAAAGCCATCTCACCTTACTCGTCTTATATACTTTTGCTTTCACAAATTACTGTAGTTGACACAAACTTGTTAACGTTTTGGGTTGCAGTTTTTAAAACACCGTGGCCCCCATTCCTTCAGTGCCTTCGATGAGGGTGAGGACCCAGTGCGCCAGGGATTGCCCAGACTCTTGCTTCATGGACATTGAGGTCGTCGATGGTAGGATAGTCGCAGTCACTGGTGGGAGGGAGAACCCAGTTACGAATGGCTTCGTCTGCCCACGCGGAGCGGGAGAAATTAGGCGGGTCTATAGCGAAAGCCGTGTTCAATACCCTAGATTGAGAACTGGGCTGAAGCCAGGAAGCGCCCTCAAGAGGGTTACATGGTACGAGGCTTTGGACGATATAGTAAGTAGGCTCAAGGAGACCCTTGACAAGTATGGTCCGGAGAGGGTATTGCTCCTCAACTACTCGGGCAACTCTGCCTTGATAACCTCGCAGTTCGCGACACGCCTCTGGGCAGCCATCGGCGCTACCCACACCGATCACGCAATCTGCAGCCGTTCAGGCCACGAGGCGCTCAAGCTCCACTACGGACTCAGCTATGGCGTCACATCGGAGAGACTCCCAGATATGAGATCCATCACACTCTGGGGACATAACACGAGAGTAAGCAGCGCACATCAGTGGGCGTTGATTATGAAGGCTAGGGAGAGGGGGGTGAAGATTGCGGTAGTCGATCCCCGGCGTAGTGAGTCGGCTGAAGCAGCAGACCTCTGGATCAGACCCAAGCCCGGCACAGATGTGGCGCTTACCTACGGTGTTGCCCGTTGTCTCATAGAAGGCGGGTTCGTCGACGAGGAGTTCATTGAGTCGTTTACAGCGGGCTACGAGACTTACAGAGATGAGGCGATGAGGTGGTCCCCCGTCAGAGTCGAGTCTATAACGGGTGTGGGCTGGGGCGAAGTAGAGGAACTTGCTCGATTAATGAGCGATGACAAGCCAAGCGTCGTCTTGATGGGGATTGGTTTCCAAAAGAGCACCCAAGGCGCCGAAGCCATAAGGGGGGTCTCACTCCTCCCATCCTTACTCGGGCAGCACAGGGGTTTCTACTACACAAACAGTAGCGCCCGTCAAGTGGACTATGGATACCTCTCAGGCATTACGCAGAGCGGCGGAAGATGGAGGACGGTGAGCCAGACGGGGCTCGGCGCCGTTCTTCGTAGTGGGGAGTTCAGGTTCGTCTACGTCGTCGGTATGAACCCCGCGGTTACCCTGCCAGACCAAGTGGCTGTCCGGGAGGGGCTCAGCAGCGATGACGTTTATGTCGTCGTCCACGATACACACATGACAGAGACCTGCGACTACGCCGACGCCGTCCTCCCTGCGCCAACCTTCTTGGAGAAAGAGGATGTCTCGCTCTCTGATTGCCATCCTTATACACGGTTTAGTAACCGTTGCATTGAGCCGCTGGGGGAGAGCCGCACTGAGGTGACGGTTATGAGGGAGATGGCGATTAGATTAGGGAGGGGTGAACAGTGGCTCTTCGAAGAGCCGAGGGAAGCACTCGCGAAGGCGTTAAGCGATGCATTCGAAGACGGAACACCTGAGCTTCTTTTCTCCGGTGCAGACCTCAGGCTCAGTGAGAGAAGCCGCGATGAGTACCAGACCCCATCTGGGAGGATCGAATTATACTCTACCACGGTTAGTGAATCTGTCACTCCGTTGCCAAAGCAACTTCCAGTTACAGGAGATGACTCGTTCACACTCCTAAACAGCGCCCTCCCACAGTGGACACACAGCCAGTTCAGGGACGTCTACGGCGCTATACCGCTCATCGTATGGGTTAACACTGGGGACGCCGAGGTACTCGGCATCGTCGATGGAGATACCGTCACGCTGAGTAATTCGGGCGGCGAGATTGAGGTCAAGGCCCTCATCGGGGATAGGGTGGGCCGCGGCGTCCTCTGGTCGCCTAGGCCCATTGTGGACCGTCTTTGGAGGCCCCAGAACGCCCTCGCCACAGGGCAGCCACAGGTCCTCGGAGGAGGGCCGAGATACAACTCGATAAGAGTCAAGTTAAAACGTGTAATTTAGCTGGTAATATTACCCCTGTGTAAATAGATCATTAGCGAAATCAGACAATAGTTCTGATCCTTTTCATTGGTAAGTGACAAACATTAGGGAAATCCTCCTACCCATTCTTAGCGAGCAATTGTCGGATTTTCTCAAAGTCCTCTGGATTGTCAATGTCCATAAATGTGAGGAGTTCTGGGTCGAGCGCTTTGACTTTGTCTATGGGGATGTGTACGACGTCGCAGAGGGTGCGGATGATCATACCTAGTTTCTTCTCACCTGCTTCGAGGAGGCGTAGAACAACCGCGGCGGAGGGTTTAGTCTTGTAGACAGCGTGGAGTGGCTCAACCCAGCCGTTGGCCCATGTCGGAGTGGCGGCGTCGTGTCCCTCGGCCTCTTTGAATAATAGCTCGACTACCTGAGGGTTGAGGAGCGGCTGGTCCACACCTGTGAGGATAGTGTACTCGCCGGAGGCTTCAAGGAACCCAGTGTAGGCTCCAACGAGAGGGGTGCTACCCTGGATACTATCTCTGACGACTCTTGTTCCAAATCCTCGGTATGCACCCACCTGGGCCTGCGAGCCGACAACTAAGATGACCTCGTCGACTACCGATTCAAGCCTGTTAACGACGTGGGCGACAAGAGGCTTCTCATTCAGCATGGCTAGTCCCTTATCTACACCGATGCGGCTCGACTTTCCGCCAGCGAGGACTACGGCTGTACGCAAGACACTCCCCCAATATGATGGTCGGTGCGTGAAAAGGATTGCACATTACC
>CAZIKD010000056.1:5015-10051 GCA_964539725.1 uncultured Candidatus Bathyarchaeia archaeon
CGCAAGACACTCCCCCAATATGATGGTCGGTGCGTGAAAAGGATTGCACATTACCCTGAAGGGCTCATAGGTATAGGACTTGGACTCTTAAGGAGTAAGCTGTCCTCAGAGCCTGTATGCCCGCGCGCGCGAACCACAGGATCCCTCATACGCGTCTTTAAATAGGTTAAACATGAATCGAACATTCTATATGACCGCCATTCTAATGGTGTAAGCTTATGACGGACTCATCCAGCATACCGATTGTCGCCGTTGTAAAATCGAATGGGTATTACGAAGGCACCTGTGAAGCATTGAAACTCATAGAGGATCAGATCGCTGAAAGCATTAAGGGAAAAAAAAGAGTTCTGATAAAACCAAACTTCGTTTCAGCCAGTATACAACTTGCAGCGAGCCATGCTGATTCGGTTAAAGCTGTCCTAGACATATTATCAAAGTACTACGATGGAGAGGTGACAGTCGGAGAAGGCCCCGCCATCGGAAGTTTAGAGGACGCCATCACAAACTTTGGCTACGAGGTACTGATTGACGAGTATCGCATAAAAATAATTGACCTTAACGAAGACAAACACGTCGAGCTCGAAGGCGTGGATCGTGATTTAAAACCACTCAAGTTCCATGTTTCAAAAACTATGCTGGAAAGCGACTATCTCATCTCAGTGGCAAAGCCAAAGACCCACGACACTGTAATTACCACACTCTCAATAAAGAATGTGGTTGTTGGATCGCTTGCGCCTAAGTGTGAAAAAGAGAAGATACATCAAGGGATAAAAGCAATTAATATTAACATTGCGAGACTCGGCAAGAATTTAATGCCCAACCTAGCTGTGATAGATGGATTTGTAGGCATGGAGGGAGAAGGCCCAGTCAACGGAGACCCTGTCAGCCTCGGCGTTTCTTCAGCCAGCTTGCACCCAGTATCTCTTGACTCTATTATGGCCAGGATAATAGGTTTCGATCCCCTCGATATCGGATACCTACATTATCTTAACGAGTGGGGGGTAGGTGTAGCTAACTTAGATAGAATAAAAGTAGTGGGCGAACCAATTGATAAGGTACATAGGAAATTCAGACCTCATTCGACCTATAGAAATCAGCTTAAATGGAGATAATCGTACGCGCTAAGCGAAAGACCTTCTATGACGAAGGCCCCCCAGTTCATTGTGTGATGATCTTGAACGCTCGAAAAATTTCACAAGTAATACAAGAGAATAGTGAGGTTGAGAGGCTTGCCACAGGCTTCCAATTTCTTGAAGGACCTGTCTGGAACTCGTCGAATGGTTTTTTATTATTCAGTGATATCCCGACAAATCGAATCTATAAATGGGTATCAGATGGGTCGGTAACTGTATTCCGCGAACCCAGCGGGAACTCGAATGGTTTGACATTCGACAAGAGAGGTCATTTAATAATCTGCGAACATAGCACGCGACGATTATCAATACTGGAGAAAAGTGGTGTCTATCAAGTGTTAGCTGATAGATACCGAGACAAGCGTCTAAACAGCCCCAACGATGTAGTGGTAAAGTCAGACGGTAAGATCTATTTCACAGATCCACCATACGGGATAAAGCTTAATGAGCAGGAGCTTCCCTTTCAGGGAGTTTATTCCCTTGACGTTGAAAAAGAAAAGCTGACTCTGCTCTTAGACGACTTCGATCGCCCAAACGGTTTAGCCTTCTCACCCGACGAGAAGATCATCTATATCGCTGATTCGTCAAACAGGAGACACGTAAGGACTTTCGAGGTCAATAGTGATGGGAACTTGAACCATGGTTGTTTATTCGCTGAGATTCGTTCAGAGCTTCCAGGGAACCCGGATGGAATGAAGGTAGACGTTGAAGGTAACCTCTATGTAGCAGCCGCTGGAGGCGTTTGGGTTTTCTCTGCACAGGGTGAACACTTGGGCATCATCAATACTCCTGAAACACCTGCAAATCTAGCATGGGGGGATAAGGATTGGAGAAGCCTATTCATCACAGCGAGAACATCTCTCTACCGGGTTAAGGTGAAGACGAAAGGAGTTTATTCACCATAATTAGTCTTACGTGCGCGAACAGCTTCTTTGCTAAAAATAAGCCAAAACATTGCGCGCGTGAGCCATAGAATCGATTCGAATGGTTCAACCTCGTCTCAATCGTATGTAAAAGTTATGATTGTGACTCTAAAAAGCCCACACCATCATGGATCGTTATCTCCGTCCCATAGGGCTTCGAGAGCTCCACGATTTTGCCCAATATTCGTTCGCCTATCTCAGTCCCAGCCATCATAGGTCGGCCACGCTGGCTCCTAGGCCTATCCTGGCCGAGCTCCACGGGGTAAAGCCTCATTTCCTTAAGCCTTCCCCCCTCGAACTCCATCCATGGCAATACGCTCATCCAGTACTTTTCGTCCTCAGTGAACCACTTCTGTTCTGGATAGCCAGGGCGGGGAGGCGCCCTCTGCCGGGCGTCAAAAGCGTCGGACACCACTCCCGAGTAGGAGTCGAGCTTGTAACGCTCGTAGAAGTCCGCAGGCATCTTTTGTACGGTCTCGTTCTGGAAGATGAAGTTCCCGAGGCCATAGAAGATCGGTCTACCATCCCTTATCTCGATCCCTCTCATAGAGTGGTGACCATGACCCAAGAAGCAGTGAGCTCCAGCGTCGATGCAGACTCTCGCGAACTCCTCTACGAATTCAGCCGGCCTCTCGTCGTCGCCTGGTCTCCCCTCATGGGCGTGAAGGGAGATTAGCACAAGATCTGCTTGCCTCGCGGCGTCCCTTACGGAGGCGAGGTTTCCCTCCATGTCGCCCTTATGAGGAGTGGTGTGGATCCCGACCTCCTCGCCTACCACGAATTTGTTAGTGAGGAAGTGATAGGAGCCCGCTTCCTGGTTTACCCGTGGGAGGCTCAGCTCCCTCTCCACCTCCCTTAGCTTCTCGAGGGTCTCCTGCGCGCGAACCACGAATCGTGTTTCGTGCCTGAGCGGGTTGAGACCAGGCCGTCCCCTCAAGTCCCTCCTCGCGTCTCCTGCTCTTCCGAATGCAGGGAAGCTGCTGCAGGTGGAGATTAGCGCGACTCTGCCTTTCTCGGTTTCGAGGTAGGCGGGTGCCCTCGCCTCGGCCAGGTCCCTACCTGTGCCTGCGTGGGGTACTCCGGCTGCCTCTAGGCAGGAGATCGTGCTGAATAGTCCGCCGTACATGTAGTCTAGGCTGTGGTTGTTGGCGGTGGCGAATATGTCGAAGCCCATCCAAGTCAGCTCGTCGATGGTGTTTGGTGGAGCCCTCGTGTATGTTCCCCCGGACTCGGCGGCGGGATAGCAGTCCTCGTCGTAGTCGTGAAGGTTCATTTCGAGGTTGGTGAAAGCGACGTCCGCATCTCGGATTAGCGACACCAATCTCATGAACTCAGGCTCGCTGTGGACCGACTGCCTCATGGTTATGAGGGAGTCTCCCGTTGCAACTAAATTGAACTCGTTCAAAGCGACATCATATTAAAACTGGATGAAGCAATAATAAAACAAGTATCATTGTAGCCATGACTAAGGAATGATAAACAGGGTTCTGTGCGTCACATACGCCACTTCTCTCCGATTGGATAAATGTCCCATGGAATGTTCTCGTAGTGTAGCGTGCTGAGATCGGCGGGTGTGGTTCCCGGAGGATCGATTGGGTAATCCATCTTTGCCCACGTGTCCCAGAAGGCTTTGTGGTGTACACGGCTCTTTATCTCCACTATGTCAAAACTGTCGACATCCATTCCAATGGCCTTTAGAGGATCAGCACTCATAGGCGCCCGCAACCTCTCAGAAATAACAACGTGATTGTTATTACCCAAGTCAAGAGAAGCTACAAGGTTATCATGCTCCTTGGCCCCCCTACCCATCGGCCCAGTCTCCACCCAGTCCGCACTACCAAGATACTCGATACGACCGGATACCAAGATCGACTCACCGGAGATTGGGTGAACCCACCCACCGATCTTCACCGTGACGGTATCACCTACCTTATGTTTCTTAGCGAGTGAATTGAGGACGGCGGGATCAGCTATGCTTGTAGAACAAAAGTTCCTCGCCCCCTGTTTGATCAGTTCACTCAGGATATGTGTACCATCACCAAGCCTATCATCGTGATAAGCGATAACGATCGGCTTGACCCCTTTATTCACCATCTCGATGACCTTAGTGACTCCTTCTTTAGCTTTAGGCAGCTGTCTTGTAAGTTCGTCACGCAAACTCCAGACAAGATTCGATAGATCTTGAGCGGCTTTATCCGCTAATTCATAATCATTGTTAGTCACTACGAATATAGAAAAGCCCACATCAGGCACATCAGCGTAGGCAAAGCCCGGAGCCACCGAAGCGCAGTAAACTCCCTTCCTCTCCCACTCCCTGCAGCGATCGTAGACCCCCTTCATTGGATGGGATTGCGATGCTTGAAAAACACTGGCGCATATAATCTTAGTTTTCTGCATAGCCATGGTTGGCCTAAATTTTCCACGAATAGTTTCGATCATACAGCGCGACGCCATCCTACCAATCTCATGGGAATCAAGGTGCGGATATGTCTTAAGTATGAAGACAGCATCGGCGGAGTTCGCAAGCTCGATATCTTCATTCGCATGAAGGTCCAGCGTCACCATGATCGGCCTTTTTTTGACCACCCTCCTAACCTTTCTACAAATCTCGGCCTCAGGTCTAGGAACACCTGTCACCGCCATTGCACCATGAAGATCGAGAAGAACGCCATCGATATTCCCAGCTTTTTTAATACCATCCATGATTCGGTCTGAGATAGTGTCGAATGCCTCGGTCGTTAGCCAACTCCCCATTCCGACTGTGTTTGGCTCGCTAGTTCTTAGTATCCCAAAGAGTTCAACGTCTTTTTCTGATGAAATAGCCTCTTTATAACCTGTGATGTATGACGGGCCCTCTCTATCAGTGAAAAGTACACTTTCACCATATCTTATACCGCCCCTTTCCCACGCCTCGAGGGTAGTTATGTCGGGGCAGAACGTACACGTCTCGTGTGAGAAGCTCGCAACGGCTATTCTCAAA
>CAZIKD010000057.1:0-10038 GCA_964539725.1 uncultured Candidatus Bathyarchaeia archaeon
ATCTTCTGATTATCAGTCAGACGCCTTAGCCTAACTAGGCCACGGGCCCGGCACCCTCTCTGGATGCGTTGCCCTGTTAAATATTTAACTCTCTCCCGCCGAAGGGTCCACATGGAACCCCTCACCCTCCACTTCCTCGGCACCGGCGGTGGCCGTCACACCATGTGTACTCAGAAGCGGAGGACCGCAGGCATACGGCTCGAGCACGGGAGGACACAGGTTCACATCGATCCCGGCCCAGGTGCCCTTGTCCATAGCATCTACGCTGGACTGACCCCGATGCGCCTCGATGGCGTCGTAGTCACCCATTGCCATCCCGACCATTACACGGACGCCGAGGTCCTCGTCGAGGCGATGACAGGGGGCACAACGAGGAGACACGGCGTCCTCGCCGCCGCGAGGAGCGTCCTAAAGGGAAGCGGGGAAGACCTCGATCCCAGCGTCAGCAGGTATCACCAGCAGCTTGCCGGGAGGGTTGAGGAGCTCGTTCCGGGCTCACGCTTCGAGATCGGTAGAATCTCCTTCGAAGCGTTGAAAGCGATCCACGGGGACGGCGACGCTATATGCATAAGGCTCGAGGCTCCAGGGGTGGGAAAATTGGGCTACACGAGTGACACTGAGGCCTACCCCGGCCTCGGCGAGGCACTAAGGGGTTGCAGGATGCTAGTCTTGGGAACGATGTGGCCTAGGGGGAGCCCCCTAGTAGGTCACCTCTGCACTGATGACGCCCTCCGGCTCATCGAGGAGGCAAAGCCCCGATGCGTCGTGACGACTCACTTCGGCATAAGGCTGCTCAACGCCGACCCTACGAAGGAGGCAGCGTGGCTCGAGAAGAGTTCTGGGATCCCGGTCATCGCCGCCGTCGACGGTATGATGGTCACACTCGGTGATGCCATTACAGTGAAGAGCCCGCGCAAGGGAGATGAGCCCAAGGTTATCAAGGCGTGAGGGTTAGGTTTATCCGGGTAACCGCTTAAGCGTTCAGCACCTTGTCTGACGAGGATCGCGGGGGGCTCCTTAAGCTCCTCTACCTATCTGTCTTCCTCGTAGCCACTGCTATTGGAACACCGATGATGCTCGCCTCAGTACAGGCCGAGAGGCTTGGCGCGACCCTCTTCGACATCGGGCTCATGGGGACGGCAGCCGCGGCAGTCTACACCATCATGACCCTCATCACAGGGGCCCTCCTCGACAGGTTCGAAAAGGTTCGACTCTACCTCCTCTTCAACGTCTTAACAACGGGGTGCCTAGCCTACCTCGTCTTCGTGGGGGACGTTGGGCAGATATTCATTGCTAGGATCCTCTTTGGGTTCGCGGGCGGCGCCTTCTGGGCCACGGCTGGCGCAGTGACGGCGGACATGGCGTCTCCCGAACTGCTCACCCACGCAATCGGGAGGTACAACCTGAGCTGGATACTTGGCTTCGTCCTCGGCCCCCTCTTAGGTGGCTGGATATCAGACACCTACGGGTACTCCCTCCTCTGGACGCTCCTCACTGGAGTGATGTTGGTCGCTCTCATCGTTAATACCGTCATGGTCTCTAAGATAAGGCTGGAAACTGAGTCGAAGGAGATCAAGTTTGACTTCTCCGCAATTGCTTCCCTCAAGTGGGCGTATATTACCATGATTCCCTACGCCCTCGGGCTCGGCATCTACTTCTATATCCTCCCTGGTTACTTGGCTGAGCAGGGTCTAACCGCCACTACTATCGGCTTCCTCCTCGCACTCAGCAGTGCTGTGAAGGGAATAGGGTTCTATTACTCGGATAAGATTGTAGTCGTCGGCGTGAAAAGGGGGATGCTTGTGGGTTCCATCAGCCTCGCTATAAGCCTCATCGGAGTCGCGTATGCCTCGACGGAGCTGGAGTTCCTCGGACCCCTCATCCTCTTCGGTGCGGCTAACGGCGTGATCGAGCCAATCATTATGAACTTCATAGCCCACGGCTCCCCTCGTGGCAGCCTCGGGGCGACGCTGAGCTTCTACGAGTTCATGTACGGCGCCTTCACCTGCGTTAGCCCCGTAGTGGCGGGGTACCTAAGCCAATTATACCCGGTATCGACAACATACTTCGCTCTCGGTTTAATCACACTCCTCATTATTCCGTCCTCTTCCAAGCTGCGGAAGGGAGAAAATGGCATAAAATTTACCTAGGCGCTAAATAACCTTTAATGCCCTCTTGTTCAGGGCTGATTAAAATGGTCAAAATACCCGAAGAAGCAAGGGCAGTATTCGATAAGCAGCGCGTGATACCCCTCGCTACGGTGGACAAGACGGGGAAGCCGAACGTCGTCATGGTCGCGTTCTAGTGGCGGATAGACGACGAGCACGTCGCCATCGTCGAAAACTTTCTCCAGAAAACCCACGAGAACCTCGCCTCCACAAAATGGGGGGCGTATGGTAGCCTATAACATGGAGATACACAAAAGCTACCATATCAAGTGCAAGGCAGAGCTAGTCCCCTCGGGACCACTATTCGAGGAGGGGAAAAAGAGGGTCGAAGAGTACAAGAAGAAGGCCTCCGTCGAGCTCCCTGCGAAGGCGGTATGGAATCTAAAGGTCGAGGAGCTATACTTCACGGCGCCAGGCCCAACTGCTGAGAAGCGCCTAGTTTAGGTACTTCTGGCCAAATCTTTTTATAAATCATCCGTTTCCAACTTATCCGGATGATGAGAGGGCTGTCTATGGGGTATCGTTTTGTCCTGGCCCCAAGCGGGGCCTGAGGACTCGGATAATCCAGACTGCGCTCCTATTCCCGCGGACAAGGTTTTAAGGCTCCGCCACATTTCTGAGCCTATTAAACCGCGTCCGGGAGACGGTGACAAGCATGAAACAACTTCCTAACAAGATTAACTTCCTACAGGTGGAGGAGAAGTGGGAGAGGCTCTGGGAGGAGCACAGCACCTACAAATATAATTGGGACGACGACGTCCGCCCCAGATACAGCATCAACACGCCACCCCCCTACCCGAGCGGAGACTTCCACATGGGCAACGTACTAAACTGGACGTACTTCGACATGAGGGCTCGTTACAAGCGGATGCGGGGCTTTAACGTCCACTTCCCACAGGGCTGGGACTGCCACGGGATGCCCACCGAGGTCGCTGTGGAGAAGAACAAGAATATCCGCCGCAGCGACGTCCCACCCGACGTTTTCAGGAAGATGTGCGAGGAGTGGGTTGAGCAGTACATAGCCAAGATGAAGACCGCTGTCACGCGCCTCGGTACAAGCATAGATTGGAGCTTAGAGTACCGTACAATGGACCCCGCCTACATCAGGAAGGTGCAGCTCAGCTTCCTGATGCTCTACGAGAAGGGGCTCATCTACAAGGGAGAACACCCCATTAACTACTGCCCCCGGTGCGAGACCGCCATCGCTGATGCGGAGGTTGAGCGCCTCAAGAGGATGGGGAAGATCTACAGTATCGCCTTCGGCGTACCCGGAGGCGAGCTCATCATCGCCACTACTCGCCCCGAATATATCCCTGCATGCGTGGCCATAGGCATCAACCCCTCAGACAAGCGCCACAACCATCTCATCGGCAAGCAAGCTACGACCCCCCTCTTCGAGAAGAAGATACCCCTTATCGCCAAGGACGACGTCGACACGAGCTTCGGCACGGGCGCCATGATGATCTGCACCTACGGCGACAAGGCGGATGTAATCGACGTAGCCCGCTTCAAGCTCCCAGTGATCAATCTCCTCGACAAGTCAGGGCGCCTCAACGAGAACGCTGGGAAGTATGGCGGTTCAACCATCACTGAGGGACGGAAGGCCATCATCGAGGACCTATGCGCTGCCGATCTACTCCGTGAAGAGAAGCCTCTCGAGCAGGAGGTTGGAACATGTTGGCGCTGTGAAACCCCAATCGAGGTGGTCAACGCCAAGCAATGGTTCATGCGCACAACAGCCTTCAGCGACCAGATCATAGAGCATGCGAAGAAGATTACCTGGTACCCAGACTTCATGAAATACAGGCTCATTGACTGGACGAAGAGCCTCGACTGGGACTGGGTACTGAGCAGGCAGAGGGTATTCGCCACACCAGTACCCGCCTGGTACTGTAAGCAATGCGGCGAGATACACCTCGCCGAGCCAGCGGAGCTCCCGGTGGATACCAAGGTCACCCAGCCGAGGAGCAATTGCGCAAAATGCGGGTCATCGGTGTTCATCCCTGACTACGATGTGATGGACACTTGGTTCGACAGCAGTATGACATGCGCTATACATGCGGGGTGGCCCGATAGGAAGGACTGGCAGAAACTCTTCCCAGCCAGCCTCCACCCAAGCGGTCAGGACATCATCAGGACGTGGGCCTACTACCTTATGGTGAGGCACCTCGCCCTCTTCGGTGAGTCGGCATACAACTCCGTCCTCATCAACGGGATGGTGCTCGGTGGCGACGGTAGGAAGATGAGCAAGAGCCTCGGTAACTTCGTTAATACCCCTGAGGTCTTTGGGAAGCAGGGCGCTGACGCAGCGCGCCAGTGGGCCGCCTCCGGCGGGAGCACGGGCACCGACATTCCGTTCCGCTGGGAGGACGTCGAATACGGGCGTCGCTTCATGACGAAGCTCTGGAATGCTTGCAGATTCTCCGCAATGAGAATGGAGGACTTCAACGCTACAGTGAATGTAGAGCCACAGCTCCTCGACCGTTGGATACTATCTAAGCTCGAAAAGACGGTGAAGGCCTCGACGGAAGCAATGGAGAACTGCGAATGGATGAACGCCACCGAGGCTACTAGAAACTTCACTTGGCACGTCCTCTGTGACGACTACCTCGAAGCAGCTAAGTATAGGCTGTATGGCGAGGGTGAGCCCAAAAAGGCAGCCCAGCAGACGCTCTACCAGACCATTAAGAAGACCCTCCAGCTCCTCGCCCCCGTCATACCGCATCTGACCGAGGAGATCTACAACACTATGTATGCGGAGTCTGAAGATGACAGCATCCATACAAGCAGGTGGCCCGAATACGGTGCCTCGATGGTGGACGAGGAAGCCGAGAGGATCGGGGACGCAATTATTGCGGTCATCAGTCAGACAAGGAAGCAGAAAAACAAGCTGGGGATCCCCCTGAACAAGCCGGTGAAGAAACTAACGGTCTACGCGGCTGAGGGGTTCAAACTTTCCGATGTCAAGCTCGGGTTAAATGACATCACCGAGACTATGAAGTGCGAGGCCTTCGACCTCGAAGAGGGCGCTGGTGAGGTCCCCGTGGGGGGCGTCGAGGGGCTGAGTCTTACCCTCACGGTGTCCTGACCTACCGAGGGGAGGATTCCTTCTAACCTTATTACACATTTTCAAAATGCACGAACCACCGTTCTATTCGTTAGAACTAGTGTACTAACTGTAGGATTATCCCGCGCGTCGGGTGGGCTATCACAGTTTCAGCCCCATTTGCCTGGAAGCAAACACATACCGTCACTGTTATCGACGATGACCCTGACGGTGAATTCACCTGGAGCGGAGTCCTCCTAAAGGGTGGCCCGTCAAGGAAACCGAGTTCAAGAAGTAAAACCACCCGCTCTCCGGCTCATCAATTCTGGATCCACTCTATTGATCAATTGAAGCAAATGATAAATCGTCTTCCCTGTTGATCTGAACCAGTGATGGGTTCTTTGGTCAATGTATCTAGTGAGAAGCGGACCGCGCTCGACTGGGTTGATGCGAACCAGAAGATAATCTCAGCCTTCGACAAGAAGATCTGGGGTTACGCTGAGCCAGCTTGGAGGGAGTATAAGTCGGCGGCGGCCTATTGCAAGCTGCTAGAGGAGGAGGGATTCAAAGTCACGAGGGGCACCGGGGGTATGCCTACAGCCTTCCTCGCCACTTATGGCGAGGGGAATCCAGTCCTAGCTACCTACGCCGAATACGACGCCGTGCCCGGTACGTCGCAGAAGGCAGTCAGTCATCAGGAGACAAGGGACGGGCTTAACAGGTGGGCGGCGGGGCACACCGATCCGCACTCCGCGCTTGGGACGACTGCCCTTGCTGGCGTCCTCGCGGCGAAGGAGTCGATGGTTAAACACGGTCTCAAGGGGACTCTGAAGTTATTCGGTGAGCCCGCGGAGAAGGTATGTGGTTCCAAGCCCGTACACGCAGCTTGGGGTTACTTCGACGACCACGATGCCTCTATCTGTTATCATCCCTCGGGAGTCAATACTTCGCTCAAGGAGACACAGATGGGAGCCTATTGGAGCGTCATCTTCACCTTCGAGTGTCTTGAGCCAGAGAAGTGGTTCAGGCCCATCGGCCCGATGAAGATGGGTGGCCACGCCGGTGGGAGGTGCCCTGCAGCGCTCGATGCCATCTGCCTCATGTACACGACGACCAAGTACACTAAGGAGGCGATGCTACCCCATAGTGCATACTGGACGCTCAACGAGTTCGTTATGGTTGCGGGGCAGTGCACCTCCGACAACCTTCCACCAAGGATCGGGCAGATACAGTACGCATGGAGGACACCTGCACTCGGGATGGCACAGCAGATATTCGATGTACTGGAGAACAACGCCAGGCACGTCGCCGAGATAACATTCTGCAGGCTCACGACGAGGTGGGTGACCAAGACACGTGTTGGGCTCCCTAACAACGCCATGACGGAGATCAGCTACGCTAACCACGAGATTGTGGGGCCACCTAAATATGGGGAGAAGGCTAGGAGATTTGGACGCGAGATACAGAAGAACCTTGGGCTGGAACCCATGGACGACCCCTTCACCGAGGCATGCCAGAAGCTCATCACCCCGGGGGACTACGAGGCGGAGCAAAGGGGGACACTTGAGCCTTGGCAGATGCACTTTGGCGCCGACGACTACGTCGACTACACCTGGCACTCGCCCTCGGTCCGATTGTTCACAGCGAAGGCGATCCTCAGATCGCCTAGGCCGGGGTATGTCTACCCGCACTGGGCCTCGAACGCCATGGGGGGATACCCAGCGACTATAGACCCCATGATCTTCGCAGGAGGGAAGGTAATAGGTGCCACCCTCGTCGACCTCATCACGAAGCCGGGGGAGCTCGCGAAATGTAAGAAAGAGTTTGAGGAGAGAACTGGTGGCGGGACCGGTGGCTCGAATTGGGTTGCCCCGCTGCTTCCCAAGGACTTCAAGGCGCCCGTCGATATGCGGTGGCCGGAGTACGTGACTACGGAACGAGGGGAGGAGTGGTGGATACCCACATCTTCTGCTTAGACCCCAACCATTTTTAGTCACGGAGAACCGGTCTCAAGATGATCAGATTGCCAGAGAAGACCGTCCCGCTAAGAGAAGCTGAGAATGAGGTCAAGGTCGTCACTGTGCGCCTCGCCCTCCTCCATCTCGCCTACTCGAAGACCCTTGTCGAGGAATTTGGCTGGGAGAAGGGGAAGCATCTCATACTCGACTCTATAAAAAGGTACGGGGAGTACGTCGCTGAACGCACAAAGAAGAACTATCAAGGGCTCCCGAAGTACGGATTCTGGGAACGCCGCGAGGGGAGACCAGATCTCTGCGAGCTGGGAAAAATAATGGTGGAGATGGGTGAGCCGGAGCTCGGCTCCCTCTACTGCCTCATCGATCCAGCGAAGACGATGGCGGCCGATCCGGGTAAGAAGATGATACACACCAAGTGCATGATACTCGGGGACGACGAGTGCGGGTTCGCCACGATCCCCACCTCGGAGGGAGAGAGGAAGGACTTCGAAGAAGACAGAGACTGGACCCACGTAGATCCAATTATCGACGACTACTTGAGGGAGAAGCGAGGCTAGTAGGTCCGATAGTTAGTGATTGCGGCGATCCCGCCGAAGCTGCGAAGGAGCATATCCCCCTCCTCGATATTCCCCGAGATGAGCTCAGAGCGTGTATTCACCGCTTCCGCCATCTCGATGAGTGCCTCGATAAGGTCCTTCTTATCGAGTACCTCGACGTCTCCACCGCACTTCTGGCACTTCACGGAGGAGAGGTTGGTCTCGAAGTCTGCGACCTTTTCGTTATCGACGACTCTGGTCTCGGTGTGACCGCAGGCCTTACACTTGAGCTTATAGAGGGTTCTGCGGATTTCCTCGCTGATTAAAAGGAGTTGGACGTTCATGCCCTTGAGGGCTTGGAATATCTCCTGCTCGCCGTAGGTGGCTAGACCGTCGTCTTCTCCGAGGTGTTTGAGGAACTCCTGGACATTCTTGCGCTCCTCATAGTAGCGAGCGTCTTTCATGAGCTCACGGCTGCGATTGACCATCTCCTTGATGCCCTCGGGGCCTGTGTAACCGGTGTCAACCTGGGCTAGTATCTTGTCCTTGAGCTCGTAGTGTAGATAGTTGCCGTTTAGGAAGTCCTCCTTCGTGGGGCCGGGGCCACCGACAATTATACCTTTGAGGCCGGGGATGTTGCGAAAGTGCTCAGTGAAGTGGAGGCCGAGGCGAATGTACCACTCGTTAAGGTGCATGTCTCTGAGACGCTCGTAGCGGCGGCTCGATTGGCCTCCCGCCCTGGTCTTACCCTGGACTCCGCTACTGTATTCCTTAATGATCTCGGTTCGGTTGCCCTTGAGAAAGCCGAATACGGCGTCCTTAGAGTCTATTACGACTAAGCCGTATACATCCTTAGCGCTTAGCATGTTAAATAGGGGCTCTAGCATGAACTGGTGCTCGCAGCGGTAGTAGTAGATGGTAATGGGCTCGGGGGGGACTATGACGAAGGTCTGCATATCACCGACGCCGAGCTGGATGCTCGCGATGTTTCCGGCGAAGACGGCGAGGCCGGTAGGTGGGATGGATTTGAAGAGCTTAAGACGTTCCATGACCTTGGTGAGAGCGTCCTGGACATTCTTCCGGGTGGTCTTGGACTTGATGTTTACTGCGGTGCCCCATTCGTTGCGGAGGTCATTCATGACCTCTGAGACCGCCTTCCCCGGTGGTATATAGACGCTGACAAGTTCAGTGCCGCGCCCCTGTAGGTTCTCAAGTTGCTCCAGCATCCGCTGGGCGCGAAGCCTGTCTAGGGGTGCGTTTCCACTCATCTTCCTCGACCTTTGACGCCTTCAATAAGAGATAACGCCATATATACGTTACTTCTAGGGGTGGACAACGGTGCCATGGTGGGTGCCGGTGACAGCTCGGATTATCTCCTCGGGGTCGGTGCCGTCAACGAAGATAATGGGGATGCCGAGTCTTGCGGCGAGTTTTACGGCCTTGAGGTCGAAGAGCCCGTACTCTCCGGGTGCTTGACGGACGTTAGCCTTGATAATCGACTCAAGTTCTGCGTAAGTGAGCTCGTTGAGTTTCTTGGCATCCGGATTGGTCTTAGGGTTCTTATCGTAGACACCGGAGACGTCTGTTGCATTAATAATTAGGTCGGCGTCGATTACTGCAGCGAAGATGACGGCGCGGTAGTCTGTGCTACTGCCAGATCTATAGCCTCCGCCGACGAGTACCTTATCGCTGAGGTGACGCTTGACCTCTGTGGCGCGGCGGTGGATACGCGGGTCGGCAGCGTTCCCGAGGGCAGCAATTAGAAGCAGGGCGTTGACGTGAGTGACGAGTATGCCGAGTCCATCTTGAAGGTCGTTAGGTCCGTCTAGCTCCTTAGCGATGGAGATGAACTGGCGGGCGGGTCGCCCCCCGCCACAAGTGACGACGACGATGTGGCCTGCCTCCCAGAGTCGCCTGATAATATTTGCGTAGCGCCGATATGAGGCAGCTTCCATGTTTCTGGTGAGCAGACTCCCACCGAGGCTGATTGAGACCTTCAATGAGTTCACTCACCGATTAGCCTATCAGGGTAAAATGGTTGCCGATTGTGTAAAGCATAGTGTTATTGAATGAGAGCCCGCCAGTTCCTGGGGAGTCAAGGGGAAAGGCGTCCATTATTCCACACTCGGAGAGGAATCAGCCTTCGAATCAATAGACAATATCAAAGTACTCTACTGGAAGGTTTGTCGTCGTCACAGACACTTTGTTTTCACGCGCGTAACTTCATTTACTTCTATACTCTCGGTAATGAAACTAGAATAACTACACCTTTTATCTTATCCCCTCTTAACTAAATCTTTAAATTTAGAGGG
>CAZIKD010000058.1:0-9972 GCA_964539725.1 uncultured Candidatus Bathyarchaeia archaeon
TCGGGTTCCCTCCCTCAAATTTTAAGTAAATATTGCTATATCCAAGCAACTGTTCGAGATTGCGTGAATGTGTAAAGATCGTGTCGCCTATACCGTGGGCGATTAATTCAACTTGCAACATTGCCGTCAAGTTCTGACTCTAACCTAAGAGTAAGCAATAATAAGTAGGATTAATGATTATCGACTCTGGATACAAAGTCCACGTAGGTATGTGTATAGTGGCTAGCCTCTCTATTGAAGCGAGACAGATTGAGACGGGTTATGAAATAAATCTCCGCGGATCGCGGTACGTTGTAAAGTACCCCAATGGCTTCTGGAAGAATTACCCCCAAGAAGCCAAGGATGTGCTTTTCGACAACCTCGTCTACGCTGAGACCGTCCACCTCCCTTTGACCCTCCGGAAGAGTGAGTTAAGATATAATATCTCAGCCCCCTTCTTCGAAACTCAGTTCTTCCAGAACTTATTAATGGACCTACCAAGCTGCGCAGACGTAGATGGGACCAGTACATCGGAACTCCTCAAGGAGTTTATGAACCTGAGGATCAAGTTCAATGACTACAACGTCAAGTTTCCCACTTACAAGCAGCCGAGTAGGGACGACAGCAGCGTCGTAGCCCTCAGCTTCGGCAAGGACAGCCTACTCACGTGGGCAGTCTGCCGCGAGCTTGGACTCAACCCCCAAGCAGCATACGTTGTCGAGCCCCTTCTCCTCTACGAGGAGAAGCACAAGGACGTCCTTGCCAAGGAATTCGAGAACGAGTTCAAAGTGAAGCTGAACAAGATTATCCACACTACCGGTCACCTACGTGATGGGCTTCGACTTGGCGTAGGTAAAACGGAGTTAGGCTGGGGTCTACAGAACACACAATACGCGATGATGCTGCTTCCTATCGCCAATACGTTCCAAGCTAAGTATATCCTCTTCGGCAACGAGCAGAGCTGTGCTGAATACTACTACGACAAGGAGGGCTTCGTCTGCTATCCAGCTTTCGACCAGAGCCATAAGTGGACAGTGAGCATTGATGTCATCACGCGTCTACTCTCAGGCGGTGGCGTCCGTACGATGAGTGTCATCGAGCCCCTCAATGACATCGCCGTTGTCTATACTCTTTATAAGAGATATCCAGAGGTCGCCAAGTACCACATGAGCTGCTTCGTTGAAACCGATGCCGGTCGCGATACAAGGTGGTGCATGAGCTGCAGTGTCTGCAGCAAGATGTATCTACTCATTAAGGCGTGTGGCTTTGACCCCAAGACGGTTGGACTCAACAAGAATATGCTCACGGAGGACTGTAAGGAGTACTTTAGTCTCTTTGGAGGAAGCGATGTCAACACCTACGCCTTAACAGGTAAGGGTCGTGACGAGCAACTCTTCGCTTTTTACCTTGCTTGGAAGAACGGCGACAAGAGCCCCCTAGTTCAAGAGTTCGAGCAGAAGTACCTCGAAGAAGCGAAGGGTCGCGAAGACGAGCTCTACAAGACCTTTTTTGGCATCCACGAGGCGATCACGATGCCGGAAAACATCAAGAATCAGACCCTCAGCATCTATAAGGAGGTCCTCTCGGACGTCCCCTATAGATAAGAAACTGAGAATCGCGTTTTGTTGTAACACTCGCCACGATAAGGGCGAGTTCCAGGTAGAATACGAGCCTGAGCATACCCTCGAGCTCGTGAAACACGCGATAGAAGCCGCGGGGTGGGAATACCTTCACATAGAAGCTGACGAGACCTGCTTCGAGACGCTCCGCAGGGAGAGGCCAGACTTCGTCCTTAACAGAGCTGAGGGTATTCGGGGTGAGAGCAGGGAGAGTCAGGTCCCCGCCTTTTGCGAAATGCTTGGCATCCCTTACACTGGCGCGGGTATTATGTCGACCTCCATTTGTTTAGATAAGCCAACGACGAAGAAAGTGCTGGAGTGGCACGGTGTCAAGACCGCGCCCTTCACCGTTCTCTTCGCGGAGGACGACTCAATCGACCCTAAATTAAGGTACCCACTCATCCTCAAGCCAAGCCATGAGGGCAGTAGCATGGGAATCAATATCGACAACGTCATCTACAATGAGAATCAGCTTCGAAGGAAACTTAGAGAGATGCTTATGGTCTATAACCAAGGCATCCTCGCAGAGGAGTTCATTGACGGACGGGAGTTCAGCGTCGGCATCGTCGGTAACTTCTTCGGTAACGAGAAGCCCCGAGTCCTCCCAATTTTCGAGATGGACTTCAGCAAGTTCGACCCTGAGCTCGGCACGGTTTTAGGCCAGAGGGCTAAAACCATCTACGACACATCCGCCAACTACATATGCCCCGCAAGGATCCCTGCTAAACTGAAGAGAAAGATCGAGGAAACGACTCTAAAAATAGTTAAAATTCTACAATGCTACGACTGGGGACGCCTTGACTACAGGTACAACAGCCGCGGCGAACTCTACTTCCTAGAGATCAATCCACTCCCCGGCATCGACTGCGACGCCTCCATCGACGACTTCAGCTTCTACCCCTACATGTGGCTAAAGGGTGGCTGGAGCTTCGACGATATGATCCGCGAGGTCGTGGGGGTAGGTCTTAAGCGGTACGCGCGCAAATAGCTCCTCGATGAGCGAAGAGCCGCCCTTTTTTGATGAGGCTTCCAGGAAGGTAGAGGAAAGACTGAGCAGCCTTCTTGAGGAACCTGTCAAGATAAGCGTCCACGTCTCCCTCGACAGGAAGCTGATCGACGAGATCATCATTATAGAGTCCACAATGTTCAGGGACGAACTCAAGTACGATCTATGGGAGCTCATGGCGAAGAGTGAGAAACGTAACTTCGTCTTAATCATGGTGAGGCAGAGAAGGGAGCCCCTAGCTTTCTTCTTCGGCTATGAGGACCTTGATCACCCGAACGATTATTATGGGGACACGCTCGCGAGCGTAGCCGAGGGATTGGGAATAGGGAGTAGTTTATTTGCCCTTGTCCACATCTACTGCTACGAAAACGGGTACAACCACTTCAACTGCCACACCGAGGAGGTTGATGAAAAGGGCAGAAGACTCAGGGACTGGTACCTCTCAATGGGCATGGAACTAATCAACACGACCATTGAAAATGGAGACTTCATGAGGGTCAGACTTACACCACAACACGCCAATTGGATGTATCATCGCCACATCCTTGGCGAAAAACAATACAAGAAACTGAGATAGCCCCGAAAACACTACAAGAAATAACGTATCGCACACGCGATGGGGGAGATTAAGTCTTTTTAGTAGAAACTATTTAATCTAATATGTCAGAATGGGATTCATGCTATACTTCTCATATGGGTCGTTCCTAGATTCTGAAACTCTGAAGAGGCATTGCCCAAAATCAATCTACAAGGGTAATGCAATGTTACCGAACTGGGAAGTTCAGTTTAACTTTCTTAGTCGAACTTATTCTGGGGGGGTCACCGGGATTGAACCTGCAGCCGCTAAGCTGGTTAGGGGTGTCCTCTATGAGGTTAATGATGAGGAGCTCCTTCATCTTGACTCTATTGAGGGTGTGCCTGAGGGGATCTACTTTAGGCAGACTATCTATGTTGTCGATGAGTCAGGGAAGGCGGTTAAGGCTGCGACGTACAGGACAACTAACCCGAAGGGTCCTTTCAAGCCGACAAAGAGATATTTGGGTTTAATGATTAAAGGGGCAAAAGAGCATGCATTAGATCCTGATTATATTAACGGTTTTGAAGCAATCGAGACAGTTGATTGATAAACTTAGGGTTAGGTCTCGTGTTAGTGTTTGAGTATGAGGGGGGACTGAGGATAAGATTATTGAGAGTATTCACGCGCACACGGACCAGGAATAAATACCTGTTTAAAAAATGGGTTAATGTCCTTTGTGATACAGGATTTTGCCCTTCACAATAGTCATATAGACCTTGCTATTGCGGATGTCCTCAGGCTTGATCTCGGTCAGGTCGCGATCAATAACCGCAACGTCTGCGTGCTTACCCGACTCTACGCTCCCCTTAAGATCCTCCTCGAAGCTCGCGAAGGCACCGTTCAACGTATAGCACTTGATGGCCTCAATTAGGGTTATCCTTGAATTCTTTATCCCGTGATTTACGGCGCTCCAAATGCCATAAATCGGATTGAAGGGCATCCCGTCGCTGCCGAAGGCAATTGTGACTCCCTCGTCCAGCAAGATCCTATAAGGATTGTTGAGCCTATTCCTTTTTTCTCCGAGACGCTGCTCGTACATGCTGCCCGGTCCTGCCCACTCACCTACGAAGTTAGGCTGCATCGCTGGAATGATCCCCAGCTCCTTGATCCGTTCTATCTGACCAGCTGTGAGTATCTCGCAATGCTCTATACGATGTCGATGGTTTTTTCGTGGCTTCTCCTTTAGGGCCGTCTGAATGCTGTTGATTACGCACTCTATCGCATAGTCACCTATGGCGTGGATAGCTAGCTGGTTGCCATGCTTGTGAGCAGTCTTCGCCTTTTCATCGAGCACTTCGGGAAGCATTATATGAAGACCCTTTGTCGTGGGCTCATCGGTGTAGGGTTCGAATAGCGCCGCCGTGCGAGCTCCGAGGCTCCCATCCATCAGGAGCTTCGTGGGACCGAACTTGATCATGTCGTTGCCGAACCCTGTGCGTATCCCAGTATCGTAGCTCTGTTTTTGGATTGTTTCGTCGATGAAGATGTATGCACGGATCTTTAAGTACCCCTTAGCGAGGGCCGTTTGGTAGGCCTTGAGGGCGTCCGCTCCTAAGCCAGCATCGCCGATGCTCGTGCATCCGAGGCTGAGGACGTAGTCAGAAGCGAGCTTTATCCCTTCTACCGCTGTCTCCTCTGTGACCGGTGGGATATAAGGCTCGACGAGGTGGCGGCAGTCCCTGAGTATGCCGTTCGGTTCGCCGTCAGCTCTCATGTCCACCTGACCACCCTCAGGCTGGAGTGTCTTGCTTGTGATACCCGCTATCTCGAGGGCGAGCGTGTTTAAGGTGAGTAGGTGACCGCAGATACGTACAGCCATTATTGGGTGGGTCTTGCTGACCGCGTCGAGGTCTTCCTTTGTGGGGTACCTGTTCCCAGGCCACTTGGACTCGTCCCAGCCCTTACCGAGTATCCACTCACCCTTTTTCGTCGCCTTCGCCTTCTCTTTGAGGCGAACCAAGGCGGCTTCGAGGCTAGGGGTGTCTCTTAGTTGGATATCCCGGATCATCGAGATGCCCATGTCATAGAAGTGGCAGTGGCTGTCGATTAGCCCCGGTACAACAGTCATGCCAGTGACATCGTAGACCTCAGCCCCCTTTGGGACTTCGATCTTCCCCTTCTTTCCAGCGGCTATTATGTAGTCGCCCTGCATCAAAACGATGCTGTCTTTGATTGGCTGGCGGCCTGTACCATCGATTAGTGTGCCGCCTACCAGAACTCTTGGACAAGGTTCCAGGGACAATACGGTCGTTGAACTCCTAGAGGATCAGCGCATGAGTATTAGAATATAAATCATTGGAAAGACCTTCTTTGAGTTATCCCTCATGAAATAGGGACGAATCTTCGCCCTCATCACCTAGCCAACGGTAATAATCCCAGTCGTGTACTTCTTGATCATAGCCTCATCAAGCTCGAATCCTAGCCCCGGCCCCTTTGGTGGCGAGATATATCCACCCTCGAGCTTCAATGGCTCCTTGATGACGTCTTCGTTGATCCACTCGGGGAATCCGGAGAGCTCACACTTCTGGGTTATCGCCTTACCGCAGCCCGCGATAATATGTGATGCCGCAGAAAGGCTCACCCCCATCTCGAGGTCGTCGTGCATCAGCGTAGAGATGTTCATGATACGGGCCATATCAAGCATCCTCTTAACATTGGTGATCCCTCCAGCTGGACGATAGGTCTTCAGCCCCAAGACACCGACAGCTCCCATATCGATGAGATTCTTTACGTCGGCCATGGAGAAAAGCGACTCGTGGGGCATGATTGGCGTGTCGACTGACCCCGCGACCTTCGCAAGAGATGCAAAGTCCCACCAGAGGGTCGGCTGCTCAACCAGCTCCACGTCGAACTGCTCGATTTCTCTGATCATCTTGATCGCATCAGAGGCAGTGTAACCCTGATTGCAGTCAACGCGGAGGGTAATGTCCTCCCCGATGGCCTCCCTCATAGCCTCTACGCACTTGACATCCCTCTTCGGCCCGATCTTGAGACGGATACCAGTGTACCCCTCCTTAACAAGTCGCTTACCCTCTGAGGCCACCTTTATGGGACTGTCGATCCCGATGAGGGCAACATTCGGCATCTTTATAGGATTTGAACCGCCGCCGAGGAGCTTATAGACTGGGACGTTGAGGCTCCTCCCCATTATGTCCCAGAGGGCCATATCGATAGCGGCTTTCGCCATCGGGTACGTGGGGGCCCAGTAATCCATCTTCTCCCAGATCCCTTCGAGATCGAAGGGGTCCATACCAAGCACGTTTGGCGCTATCCAGCGGCGGATCATCTCCGCAACAACTCCCTGGTTCTCAGGTGATAGTGGAGGTAATGGGGGGCATTCGCCAACCCCATTAACTCCCTCGTCTGTGTGGACGCGGGTGAGAATAAACTCGAAGGGAGTCCTCTCCCCCAGCTTCCCGTAGCGGGAGAGAGCCAGCACTTTCTTCTTCGGTATGTCGACCGGCATTATCTCAATCTTAGTTATCTTCAACCTAGAAACACCGACTGGATCCATATCGGACGCATGAGTTGATGAGGTTTATCAATGGCTTAAGTTGAGGAAGTTCTCCACGAGTTTCTCAGCTAACTGCCTCATCTGCGGCTCTCGCTCCAAGCACTCACCCAGTACCTGTTCACGGGTTTTCCCGACCGCGTATAGCTCTTCGGGATAGGCGGAAGCCCACCTTCCTGCCTCAATATGGTTGATCTCAAGGTGAAAGATCAACCCCCTCACGTTTCTCCATGAATATGCTTGGATCGGGCAGAGGTCTCCACGCGTCAGCAGCTTGCCGCCAGGAGGAACCCTGAACATGTCGCTGTGCCAATGGAAGACGGGCACATCTCTTGGAAAACCGTGGAAGAGCGGATCAAACAGTCCATCGTCGGTTAAAGCGACAGTATAGCCACCCACCTCCTTCCCCGGGCTCCTCACGACTTCAGCACCGAGGAGCCGCGCGAGAATCTGCCCTCCACAGCAAATCCCCAGAATCGGCTTTCCACTCCCAATCATCCTTGAAAGATATTCCCACTCTCGTGTTAGAAACTGATACTTACTGATATCATTCGCCGAAATTGGTGTAGGTCCGACGAGGAAGGCGGAGTATCCCTCAGTCTCGGGGAACAGCTCACTCGCCTTCCGCAAGTAGGCGTGAACTACGTCCACATCTACGTGTTCTCGGAGGAACGTCTCATATAAACCGAGATTTTCCGTGGCGTCATTCTGAATTATGAGGACCCTGCCCGGGCTCATGGGACTTGATCGCCAACTAGGTTTAAAACGTGTTCGAGACATAAAGGCAACCAATATTGGGAGGTGGCGCAGGAGTCTCTGTCAATGGATGCTCGAACCATGAGGCCCGCTTGGGCTGAGGTCGACCTTGATGCCCTCTCCCATAATATTCGGGAGGCCAGACGGCTCACCTCCAAGGACTCCAAGATTCTAGCAGCCGTTAAAGCAGATGCCTACGGCCACGGCGCCGTAGAGGCATCCAGGGTATTTCTCGGGAACGGTGCGGATAGGCTTGGTGTCGCCACGCTCACTGAGGCGCTTGAGCTTAGAGACGCTTGTATAGAAGCGCCTATCCTCACCTTCGGTTACACAACCGAGGAACAATTTGAGACTTTGATTAAAAACGGAATCTCAGCTACAATTTACACCCATTGTCAAGCCCAGTCCCTCGAAGATGCAGCCGCAAGGCTCGGAGAGAAGGCTATCGTACATGTAAAGGTGGACACAGGGATGGGTCGCCTCGGGTTTCAGACAAATAGTGAGGCTATAAGGGCGATTGCTAAGATCGACTCGCTCCCACATCTCGAGTTGGAGGGAATATACACACACTTCGCAATCTCAGACGCCACCGATAAGACGTATACTCGTCGCCAGTTCGAGCTGTTTATGTGGGTTCTCAATGAGCTGAAGACGAGGGGAGTCGAGCCGTCCATAAGGCACGTCGCTAATAGCGCTACGATAATTGACCTCCCCGAGTACGATCTCGACATGGTAAGACCAGGAATCATGCTTTACGGTTACGAGCCTGGGCCGGAAGTGAAGCTGGAGAGGGTCAGCCTAAGGCCCGCGATGACCCTGAAGGCGCGCCTGTCCAATGTTAAGACCGTTCCACAGGGAGTTGGTATCAGCTATGGGCATACGTTCACTACGAGGCGCCCCAGTATCATCGGTACATTACCGATAGGTTACGCCGACGGCTACAGGAGGGGTCTTTCAAACAGAGGGTGGGTAGACGTCAACGGAGACCGGGTGCCTATTGTGGGCCGCGTTTGCATGGATCAATGTATGATCGATCTCACCGACGCCGGTGGGGCAAAGATCGGGGACGAGGTCACCCTATTCGGGGGAGGTTGCGCCCCTAGGGTAGAGGATATGGCGAAGCTCCTCGACACTATTCCACACGAGGTTACCTGCGCTGTGGCGCGACGCGTCCCCCGGCTTTTTACGAGGAATAAAAAAGGTGTTGTGGCACGTGATTACCTGCTGGGCTAGCCACTAACCCTCATAGTGAAGCTGAAGAGGAGGACGAAGAGGACTAGGGAGGTCAGGATCGCGTAGACGTAGTCCCTCCGTATCATGAAGTAAACGGCGGAATAAACGCTTCGTACTACAGGTGTTGCCAGGAGAACCATGAACCCGAGGAAGAAGACGTGGCTCGGCGCGAGAAATAGGTCACCGAAGATTATCCAAATAAGATTCAAGATCCCGCGTGCAGCTAGTTGCATGGTACTCCGAGGAGGTAAACAAGTAAAGATAATGGGAAAATGCCTCCCCCGAGGCCTAGCAACGCGCCCGCAGACCAGAGAATAGGGATATCAGGAATGATAATAGGAAGTATTCGGGTGTCAACCCAGAGGCCTCTAGCGCCTCTTTTCTCTGCTTCTCTCCTCGACGAAGAGTTCCGCCCCAACGAAGCTTGTTGGGTCACTGTGGGGCTTTACCGCGATGTAGGGGGACTCTACTGGGCCGAAGAAGTCGAAGACGACTCCCACACGCTTCCGCTTAAAATCGTAGACAAAGTCACCTATGCTTGCCTCCTCCCTGGCCCGGACTATGAGTTGGCCCGTACTCTTAGAGACGTGCATGACAGTGCCTATGCTATGAGCTTTGCGGTGATCTTCTTTGTAGGGCACGCGTTAACCGATGTGTGGCAAGCTTATATTCGTTGGGTAGCTCAGCCGCTGCGGGGAAGCTTAGAGGCTATGAGCTTCATGATCTTAGCCTTTGACTCCTTAGACTCCACGAGGACGTAGCCCGTCTTGATCCACGGATACCGCGGGTGGGCAACTGATGGTTGGAGCTCAACCTTGAGCCCAGCAGAGACAGCGGCCTTTATTATGTCCTCGGTCTTAGGCGCCCTTATGGCCATGGATTTTGGGATGCGGCGACCCTTACCCCATGTAATAGTAGAGTCAAAGTAGACTGGCCAGAGAATAATCTTGCCCTTAGTTCTCAATCAGAGCGCCTCATAGCCCCCTTGGATTGGTATGAGTGAAAAAGGTTTACTCCTTGTAGACAATAGCATTGAGTGCGCCGCTTTGGCCTGGGCGAGAAACGATCCTCGCAAGACCTTTATCGGTCCTAACGATGGAGCCCTTTGTGATTACGCCGCGGCGGTTATAATCGGCATTGGCTGGGTTGCTTATTACATCGAGTATCTCGAGCTTCTCCGTATTCCCAGTCTCGGGGTCGGAGACGTTGACAATATTGGCTCGGACGATCTTGACCTTCTCGATGCCTGCGCGGCCTCTGACCTTCTTAAGCTTCTGCTCGCCCTCGATCG
>CAZIKD010000059.1:0-9960 GCA_964539725.1 uncultured Candidatus Bathyarchaeia archaeon
ATGCGGCCTCAATTCTTCTCAGCGTAATATCGGCTGCAACCAATAGGGGATCATATAAATCCGAGACAGCTGGACAATAAGCAAGTTCGATCTTTGACAGCTCGTGAACGGTCATCTTCTTCTTTATCGCCAAGGAGATTACGTTGATACGCCAGTCGGTACCCTCGGTGCCGATTGCCTGTCCGCCAAGGATTCTACCGGTCTTTGCTTCCGCAATAATTTTCACGGAAATATCTTGGGAGTCTGGCATCCAGTGGGGCTTCGTCTTCATGTTAGCCCTGCCAGACACGATTTTGAATCCATGTGACTCTGCCGTAGCGGTATTGTAGCCTGTGCAGCTGAGTTCCAAACCCCCAAAGTAGGTAACAAAGGTCCCGAGGGTACCCTCGTAAACAGCGTCGCCTCCCGCAGCATTAACACCAGCAGTCGCTGCTTGCCTATAAGCAGTGGTTGCAAGAGCAATAACCGCGGGTTTACCATCGATATTGCTAAAACTAACAGAGTTGTCGCCGACAGCATAGATGCTATGGTCGCTCGTCCTCATGTGGTCGTCGGTGAGAATGTAACCTTTCTCGGTTTTGAGTTCAGCTTCTGTAGCTAATATCGAGGTCGGGTCAACTCCTGTAGCCATGACCACAACCTCGCATGGGATTACCTCACCAGCTATCGTTACCGACTTGACACAATCAGATCCATTTATACTCTCGATGCCTTTTCCGAAGAGGTTTCTAATACCTTGAGATTTCAAGAAAGCAGTTACAAGTTCAGCCATATCCGGATCGAGCTCATCGGGCAGCGGTTGAGGGCTTCGCTTTGTAGCGGTTACTTCTAAACCGAGGTGTTTAAGTGAAAGGGCGAGCTCGAGTCCAATCGCCCCTCCTCCGATGACCACTGCTCTCTTTGCGTTCTTTGCTGCTTCCCTAAGTACCTTTCCCTCCTCTGGTGTGCTACAAATGTACAAACCTTTGTCGAGGAATTCTCTCGCACCTGGGATAGGTAGTATCTTTGGTCGACTTCCTGTAGCGAGAATGAGAGAATCATAGTTAATCCAGGTCTCCTCTCTCGTTTCCAAGTTCTTTACCATTACTTTTTTCTCAGTAGCGTCGATCTTGAGAGCCTCGTGGCGAAGAAGCTTAGTTATATTTCGAGTGACTGGAACCGTGTGCTTAAGCTCTTCAAAATCTTTCACTTTTCCCTCGATCGCATAAGGTATACCGCAAGGAGAGAACATATCATACCCGCGCTTCTCTATGATGATAATTCGGGTGTTCCTGTTGTACCTCTGCGCGGCTCGTGATGAGTAAAGACCGCCTGTACCAAGACCAATGATTACTATGTTCCTGCTTTCTGATAAAGAACTCATGGGATAAACCTTATTTCTTTACTTTATTTATGTTTTACTTCATTTTTCTTAAATCGCGTGTTCGTTGCTAAGTGGCGCCCTTCCCCGTCAGGAACTGCACGATATAATCCGATGGACCGTTAATCTCGACCTCGATTGGTCCAAGTGGGGATTTGCTAGCGTGGTAGATGCTGACATGGTTAACGTATGCCGCCTGTCTATTGAGGTGGAATGTGACCTTCTCGTCCTTCGCTGCCCAGCGGCTGAGCATCGCCCTCGTGGCGTCCCTGATCCTGTCGCTCGCGATACGCTGCTTTAACTGCCTGAGAGACTCAATACCGGACGCTTTCGCTTCGATGTATGCTACTCCGTGTATCTTGGTATTGTGAAGTTCTAGTTCACCGAAGAGGTTGGTTATCGCCTTCTCCAGCTTCTCCTGGCTCTCCGTAGGGTTTAAGTGAGCCCTGATGGTCAGCTGGATCTCAGCCAATCCTTACTCTCTCCATGATCTCGTCGAAGGCGGGTTTGAGACTATCGATCCCATCGTCATTTTTGATCAAATAGTCGCTGGAGGCGATGGCTTCGCCGATGCCGAATCCGAGCTCGCGACGTTCCCTTTCTTTGAACTCCTCCCAGGTCTTAGGGTCGTCGCTGCGACCCCGACGTGTGAGTCTCTTAAATCTGCTGAGTGGGCTAGCCCAGAGGGCGATAAGTAGGACGTCGAACTCGTTTTTGAACGCGTCTACCTCCGCGATGCTACGAATCCCATCGACGACGATAATATCATCGGGTCCCTTCTTGAGCATCTCTATACAGCGACGAGCTACCGCGTCTGGTCCGCCCTTCCTTATCTCAGCGGCGAGTAGTCCAATGTTCTCGGGTGAAGGTTCGAGCCCCTGTTGCTTAGCGAGTTCTCGAATTACATCCCCCATGGTAATGACTCGAAGACCTGACTCGCGTATGACTCCGGAAAGGGTCGTCTTCCCGGAGCCAGCCATCCCCGTCAGAAGGATGAGTCGTTTCCGGGCCATCTTCTCAACCCATCCTCTCGAGCCCATTACTTCGTGTCTTGATGAAAACGTTTCTGAGTCCCGTCCTCAGGGCTTCTCGGGCGAGGCTCATCATCGCCTCCCTACTCGGAGGCTTCTCCTGTTTAAGTGTTTGGCTGAGCACCTCGCCGAGGTTATCGAATTGTTGAAGGTAGTAGACGTCGCAGCGGCCCTTGATGCTCTCGGCTATATTGCTTATAAACTCGGGGTTATCTGAAAGCCCGGGGGCGACGGTTGTCCGTACCTCCATATCGATACCGAGCTCTCTGCTTAGGTTAAGGCATTTCTCCACTGCCTCAACGGAGGCCTCACCGAGGTCGGGGCGCCCAGTAACCCTGCCGTAGTCAGTGGGATTTGTAGGGGCCTTTACATCGAGTGCTACCCTATCGATGTATCCGCTGCGCAGAACCATGTCGACGTTCTCCTTCACACTGCCGTTAGTGTCGAGCATCACCTTGAGATCGTGGCGCCTAGCGAGTTTCGCAGACTCGATGATGGCCTTGGGTTGGAGTATTGGTTCGCCGCCGGTGAATACAACAGTGTCGTTTATGACCTTATTTGCTTCAAAGCGCTCCTTGAGTAAACTGAGACTTATTTCCCTGCCAGCGTCGAGGGAAATGAGACCCGAATTCTGACAATAGGGGCATCTGTAGTTGCAGCCAGCGCAGAAGACGATGAGGCTGACGTTCCCGTACCAGTCTACGGTAGATATATCGGTGATTCCGCCAACCCTCAGCCTCATGTCAAGGCTCAAGTTGATCAACTGATGGATGCTGGCTGTGATTTAAAGGGGTTGGGTTCATCCGGCTTAGCCGGGTTCGTGCCGCCGATTATGCTTATGTGGCTGAAGTCCTCGCCGACGGAACCATGCCAATGGCTCTCCCCCCCTGGAATGAAGAATACCATCCCCGGTTCGGCGCTATACTCCTCATCCCTGCTAACGACCTTCCCCCTGCCGCTGAGTATCCATAGGCACTGGTCGTGCTCGTGCGTATGCCAAGTGTTCCTTACCCCTGCAGGGAATGCAACAAGACTCACGTTTAGGCTCTTGGCCCCAGTCTCCCTACCGTAAATCCTCTTTATCGTAACCTCGCCGGTGAATATGCCACCTGACGTAGGCTCTGCTACCACCCCACTTAACTTCCTGACCTGCATGACCATCCACATTATGGTAGCTGGTTTGATTATTCAAACTAGCGCCGATGGGAAAGGATTTAACTCCCTAATATGTGGGGGAGATAATAGGCTCGAGAGGGCTTGGGCGTGATGTTGTGGACAGTAAGAAGCCGGAGTTGACTGAGGATGACCTACTCTTTCTCGACATCCTCAATGGGTGCGGCTTCGGCCACGTCTCCGAAGCCAACTTAAGGTCTAGGCTCCAGGAGCACGGCATGAGTGAGTCCACCTACAACGCCGTGAGGAGAAAGCTTCTATTCGCCCGATTCATAGGCTCAATCTACGGAAATCTTACCCTGGAGAAGAAGCACTATAAGCCACTAAAAACAGAGGGTGACGAAGAAACCGGTTAAGAGGCCCTTTGCGCGTTAGTGCTTTTTACATTACTTGCATTAAATTTTTTATAGTTTAAATATGCATTCAGAGACAACGTGAACATCTTTGATCGGCGTTCTACTCGGTTTGATTCCTCTGGTCTTCATGTTCATCGGTATCATGGTGTTAAAGTGGCCTACCCATAAGGCGGGGCTCCTGAGCACAGCTCTTGCCCTCATTATATCTTATATCTTCTCTGGAACATCCATCCCAATCTTGGCAGCAGGTTGGTTCTACGGGATCCTTGTGATCCATAAGTATACACTCGCCTGGATCTGTAGTTTCTTCCTAACCTTTTACATGCTTACCAACGGATGCTTCGATATAATCCGTGACTCCCTGAATCGTATGCCTGGTGGTAAGGTCTTCAAGATCTACTTCCTATGCTTCGGCATCGGGATTCTGATGCTCTCCGCGGGCGCCGGGATCGACTGGATCGCTATGGTACTCAGCAGCTACGGCATAAACGCGTGGGCAGTCCCAATACTAGTCGACGGAAGCTGCGACGCCTTCAGTCAGTTCGCATACCTTAGTACGCCTATCACAGTCCCAGTCCAGGTCTTCGGCAAGACCTTCGGCTTTACCGAGGGGGACCTCGCGGGGATCCTGGGCCGATTCATGTGGTTCACCGTACCTATATTCACCCTTGCCATCCTCTGGACCCTAAAGAGGGATGGACTCAAGGTAAATGCCAAACACGCCGCCTCAGTTGCTGTATATGGGGTTATCCTAGCCGCCGTAGCAAACCTCCTCCTCTCAACCATCAGCATCATGGGTGTAGGCGTCATACTTGGGCTCTTCGCCGTTGCCTTCCTCCTACTCGTGAACATAGTGGGTTCGAGGATGGGGATATTCAAATCTGAGGACAACGCTGAACTCTCCCCCATGACGGGGGAGCAGAAGAAGCAGCTCCTCCGCGCCCTCGCCCCCATCCTAATAGTCTCTACAATCACCAGCATGGTCAGCCTCCCCTGGATCGCACAGGTGCTGGATCCTATAGTGATCAATATCCCGGTCATCGCCGATCAAGTCATCCCCTTCCAGATCTTCCAACCCTACGTTTGGAGCCTGATCAGCATCGTATTTTCACTCATAATTATCAAGCCCACCCGGAAGACGATCAGCGAATCCGCGAGTCTTCTCAAGAAGAGGCTCATCCCATACCTCATCGCCAGCTGGGTCTGCTCGGGCATGGTTTTCACATACAACTGGAGTGGCATGGTAATTAATATTCAAAACAAACTCGTGCTACCGCCTGAACGAGCCGACCTAAACCTGATCAACGCCCTCGCGAATGCGGCCTCGAGCGCGGGGCCCACCCTGTACATAGCATTAGTCCCATTCCTAGCCATCTTCGGCTGTATGCTCTTCGGCTCCGAGTTAACGTCGACCCTCTTCTTCGTCCGCTTCCACTTCATCGCCGCGAAAAACCTGGGCATCATGAAGCCACTAATACTCATAGGAGGCCACATCATCAGCAACCTTGGCATCGTTGACGTACGGAAGATGGCGAGGAGTCTAGCCATAATCGGAGCCTATGGCGAGGAGTGGAAAACTATGAGGTTCACATTCGTACTCGGGCTAATCATAACCATCCTCATCATTCCACTCCTTTTCTTACTCTTCTAATCCCCCGATCCATTTCGTTTTAATGATTAAATCTAAAAAATTCAATATAGCGTCTACACCGGTCAAGGTTTTGCAAGTCAATAACTGCGAGGACAAACTACTTATTCGCAGCTTCCCTGTCGAGCTTCTTGATGAGACGCTTTAATCGTTCTTTATCTTCAGGTGTAACCCTGAAATCTGTGCCGTGGGGACATACAGAGTCATAGACAAATTTGTGGGTGTCGATATCGTAGACGAGAGGGTAGATCTTGCACCCCTCAGGGCGATCGTTGTATATTTTGCACTTACCGTCTTTGAGGAAGAAGCAGCTCTTACCACGGTTACTGAGACGCGTCTCCCCCTCAACTAGTAATGTAAACTCAACCCGTTTGTAGCCGAGTTTCTCGATCCTCTTCAGATCGTCCTCTATGAGGGGCATCTCCGTCTCTATGCAGCAAGTTACACAACCGTGACGCAGGCAGGGCGAGATATTCGAAAGGGAGTTCCCTTTCTCAAAACCGTCGAGGTTTCCCACGTCACGCGACACCTTAAAGACACTCGACCTACACGTTATCAACATTTGCCCAAGAGGGGTGTTTTAATCTATACTCAATGTATCGATAATCGCGCGTGCAACATAAACATCCCGGCAGGCTGGAGCGTCATGAACTCCGGAGCTTCTCAGCTATGTCCAGGAAAAACCTGACCTTATCCCAGTCGACCCGGCTCGGCTGATTACCTACCCCCACGTTTAGAACACCCGCCCTCTGCAAGATGTGACACGGCTCGCTTGTGAGCATGCTCGCGCCGCGCCCCTTCTTCTCGATTGTGTGTAAATTGTCAAGGTGACAGGCCACAGTCAGCGCGACGACAGCTTCATTCTCATCAACGCCGCACTCATGGCAGTAGTTAGCAAAGCGCTGATACGCACTCCCAAAATGTCGCTCCATGAGGAACTACCTGACATCTACAATCTTCTTGAGTTTTTGAACCTGCTGCCTTAATTCGGCCAACTCAGAATCCCGAACCAGAATAAAACCCGCTCCAAAGACGCTAACGATCACCCGAGACCACAACAACTCATCCAGGGCACTCGTGGCTTCCAGTTAAACTTCATCAAACCGATCCGGATCGCACGCGACACACTCTACCAAACACTGAACCTTCATAACCCACTGCCTCCCCACTAAACCCGAAATGGAGAAGACAATCACCTCCAAGCTCATCCACCAGGGTAGGAACTTCAACTTCAAAACCGACGATGTCCAACTCCACAACGGAAAGATAACCACTCGCGAAATTGTCGACCACCCCGGCGCCATCGCCATAGTACCCATCCTCGAAGACGGACGCATTCTCCTAGTCAGGCAATATCGCTACGCCGCCGGTAAAGAACTCCTCGAGATACCCGCAGGCACCCTCAAGAAGGGTGAGGCACCCGACACCTGCGCCCGTCGCGAGCTCAAGGAAGAGACAGGCTACACGGCCGGCTCCATGAAGAAGATCCTCGCCATGTACATGGTCCCCGGCTACAGCAACGAGGTTATTCACCTCTACTTCGCCACCGAGTTAAAGGCTGGTGAATCCTCAATGGAGGAGGACGAGTGTATTACCCTCGAGGCCTACAGTCCCGACGAGCTCCTCGAGATGATGGAGAAAAACACTATCGAAGACGCTAAAACCATCGCAGGCGTCCTTAGCTTCCTCACGCGGGGTTAGTCTTCCCGAAGGTCCTCTGTATCAGAAGCGTCACTAATAGGAGAACTGCAGCCACGATGGCGTTCGCCCAGAAGGCTAACCCTATCCCGTAGGAGTCAGTTAACCAACCCAGCACCGCAGCCGCGACGGATCCAAGGCCGAAGCTGAAAAAGAACATCACGCCGTAGCTGAGCCCCATGAGGTGGCGTGGCGTCACCCGGCTAACCAGACTCGTCATCGAGGGCTGGTGGGCGAAGATCATTAAACCGTATAGAACCGTGAAGCCCACAACAATGGCTGGATTATCAGGCAAAAGCAGAAGCATAAGCAGGCTTAGCAGGGTACCCCCCACAGATATAACGAGTATCCTGGTTGGTCCGTACTTGTCGCTGCCCTTCCCCCCTATTAGCTGACCCGCGACGCCGAAGAGCAGTATCAGCGACCCGCCGACCGCCGCGATGCCACCTGTGTAGCCCCTATCGAGGCGCAGATACGTCGGGAAGTAGACTTCAACCCCCCTGAAGACGAAGCCCACAAGGGCATTAAAGAGCAGTATCTGCCAGAAGTTGGGGACTCTGAAGAACTCCAGAAGTGCGAGCTTCCTATGCTCTTTGACGGAGTCTTCCTCGAGGCTTATCCTGTCCATAAAGAATGCGACAGCGATGCTTAGGACACCGAAGAAGATGAAGCTGAAGCGCCAGTCGATAAAGACGCCGAGGAAGAAGGCGACAGTGGGAGTGAGAATTTGCCCTGCGTTACCCGCCGCGTTGTGGATTCCCATCGCGTTGCCGGGATTGTCTGGGAAAGCTTGGGCAATTAGCTTGTTCGCCGTGGGGTGGTAAAAGCTCGCCCAAAGTGCCATGAGGAACATCGCAACGGCGAAGGTGTAGACCTCTCTGCAAATAATGAAGAGTAGGCTCGAAAGGCCGGCAAGGCCGATGCTTATCCTCACGACTTTAACACTCCCAATTGCATCCGAGAGGGGACCTCCAATGAGCGCTCCAGTGCCATATGTGAAGAAGGTCATCGTTGCGACTAGGCCGAGTGTTTCAAAGCTGACGCCGAGGCTCTGGGTAATGTTGCCTAGGAGCGGTGGGAGGACGAGGAAGAGGCTGTGGTTTAGGGAGTGGGCGACACCCAGGAGCAACAGCTTCCCCGTCTTCTTGCTCATAGGCAGTGAAGCAGACGGTCCCAGTTTTAACCTTTCCCGGCTTACAAGTCTTAAACGCTCGATGCCCCGTAACTACCATCATGGAGCCCCCTCGGGAAGTGTACGAGCACATCGCGCGCGCAATCGAGCCGAGGAAGCGCCCGAAAGGAATAATGTACGTCCTCGTCAACGGAGTCCCGGTCGTCGAGAAGGGGAAACACATAGGAGCCATGCCTGGACGAATCATCAAACGACTAAAATGATCTTTTTTACCCTAAATATCTTGAGCTCCAGACCGCCACCCTAAGCGACTCCCGATTAAAGGAAAAGCCATATCCACTCCACCCCTCCACTACTCACCATAGTGAACCCGATGAACCAGGAGGAGTCGATCGCGAGGAGGAGAAAGGAGCTCCTCCGGGAGATAGAGCGCCGCGGATTCGAGACCATTATCATCATCAACGAGGTAGTCAACCAGAACCCGGGTAACTTCATTTATCTATGCCCTCAAGGCATCGGAGACGAACATCAGAGCCTCCTCCTCAGCGTCAACGGAGACACAACACTCGTCTGCCCCCACTGGGGCGCAAAGCAGGTGGAGGAGAGCGGCAAGTACAGCAAGGTCGTCGCGGTGAGGCAGGAGAAGGGCCACCACATGAGAGGGACGCAGGTCGCACTCACAGGACATAACCCAGACCGAGTCTGCTTCGACCTCAGCACGATGAGCAGCCACTTCGCCTACGCCCTCGCCGACACACTCCACGTAAAGATAGACCCAAAGAGAGATCTCAGCGACCACATCTATACGATGCGCAGCATCAAGGACGAGTATGAGATAACTGAGATGAGACGTGCCGTAAACATCACCGAGAACGCGGTCTACGAGCTCATTCAGGGCACAGTCCCCGGAGCCGACACATGGAAGCTGAAGAAGCGCCTAGACGCGAAGCTCATTGAACTCGGTGCTCTTGACCATAGCTTCGACTCAACAATAAGCTTCTGCGGGGGTCCAAGAAGAACCTACGGAACCATCAAGCATCTGGACATACTTAGTGTCGACGTAGGAGTTAGGGTAGATTCAGGCTACTGCAGCGACATGGGACGGACGTGGCCGATAACTCTCGACGCCAACGCTAAGGACTTCCTCGACAGGGTCGTCAAGGTACAGAGGGAGGGCATCAAGCACATCAGAGAAGGGGTCTCGGGCAACGAGGTCCTCCGCCACGCAAACTCCCTCCACGAAGAGATGGGATTCGAATCCACACCAAGATGCGGCCATCAGATCGGGCTCGACGTCCACGACTACACGATGCCCTACGCAACAAACTTCGGCTCAATAGAGACCGATGCCCTGCCACTCAAAGCGGGGATGACTCTCACATACGAGCCCATAAGAGTCGACCCGAAGCTTGGAATGAGGAGCCACGTTGAGGATATCGTCTTAGTAACTAAAGGCGACCCAGTCATCTTAAACAAGATGCCGTGGGACGTAATATTCTAGCCAGCATCGGTTAAGGTTATTTTCCACACTGCACCGCCTTATTGCAGGTGTGTTGAGTTGC
>CAZIKD010000060.1:0-9805 GCA_964539725.1 uncultured Candidatus Bathyarchaeia archaeon
GAGACCATCAACGCGTACTTTGCGAAGCTGGGCGTCGAGGTATACGATAACAAGGAGTTAGAGGAGTGGGTGAAGAGTGGAGAAGCGTAACTACATTAGGATACCTCACGACAGGGTTGGTGTCCTAATAGGGCCCGAAGGTAATGTGAAGAGCCGCATAGAGAAGGCCTTCAAAGTCAACCTCGTGGTTGAGAGTGACTCCGGCAACGTCGAGATCATCCTAAACCCCGACCAGTCGGATGTCTCCGTCATCTTCACAGTCGCTAACATAGTCAAGGCCATCGGTAGGGGATTCAGTCCCAACCGCGCCATGATGCTCGATAATGAGGACTACGATCTCGCTATCCTCGAACTCGACGAGGTCGTTGGACCGAGCCACAATGCCCAGGAGAGGATCAAGGGACGCATTATTGGTAAGGAGGGTAAGAGCAGGGCTCTCATTGAGGAGCTGACCGAGACGAACATCAGCGTCTACGGGGGCACTGTCGCCATAATAGGCAATATCGAGGCTCTCCCAACAGCGCGGGAGGCCGTGATGATGCTCATCAGGGGCCGCTTCCATAAGACCGTATACAATTACCTCTTCGCCTACCGACGCCAGCTGAAGAAGGATCGCGGCGAGATCTGGTACGACCAGCCCCCACCCGCGTCAGAGAGGAAGGAGTGACATGACACAGACACAGGAGACAGAGTACCAGGCAGTCAGCCCCAGCGACTTCTTCTACCGTAACAGGGAGATCGCGGGGTTCAGCAACCCCAGCAGGGCCATCTACGTTGGTGTCAGGGAACTTCTCGAGAACAGCCTCGATGCCTGCGAGTCCGCCCAGATACCCCCCGACATCTACCTCCGATTAACAGAGTTGAGTAGCAGCAGCGGCGAGAACGGGACAGCGGTCTACTTACTCAGGATACAAGACAACGGCACAGGCGTCCCCGCCGAGGAGATCCCAGCCTGTTTCGCCCAGGTATTTTACGGCTCCAAATACACACTCAAGCAGAACCGCGGCACCTTCGGCATGGGCGGCAAGATGACCATACTCTACGGACAGATTACCACTCACAAGCCCGTCGTCGTCACTTCGAGCACTGGTGATGAGATCCACGAATACGAGATGATGATGGACATCCAGAAGAACCAGCCCCAAGTCCTCAGACACACGACCCTCGCAAACGAGAAGGGATGGCGCGGCACCATTGTCGAACTCCAGATCGAGGGCGACTACCCCCGCATAATGAGTCGAATGATAGAGTACCTCCGCCAGACCGCCATGGTCAATCCCTATGCAGACCTCACATTCATCGACCCCAAGAACAGACTCTACCGCTTCGAAAGGGGCGCCACTCAGATGCCCCCAGTCCCCCAAAGAGTCAAGCCCCACCCTCACGGCATAGACGTGGAGACCCTCCGCCGGGTGCTTGGTGTAACCCGCTCCCGGGACATGAAGAACTTTATGATGGACCAGTTCCAGGGCGTAGGACCCAAGACGTCGGAGAAGTTCCTTGCATTCGCAGAGATAAAGAGAGAGACAAAGCCCAGCAGCCTCTCCTCAGACGAAATCGTCAAGTTGGTACGCGCCGCGAAAGAGTTCCAAGAGTTCTATCGCCCCGACTCGAGTTGTTTAAGCCCTATTGGCCCTGAACTCCTCGAGACGGGGATACGAAAGGAGCTCAGCCTCACCGAGGCCGACTTCATTAAGACAGTGCAAAGGCCACCCGCTACGTACAGTGGATACCCATTCATAGTCGAGGCAGCTGTCGTCGCTGGGCCAACCGTCCGCAAGATCGGGCAGGGCATCACCCTCTACAGGTTCGCAAACCGCATCCCCCTACTATTCGACGAGTCAAGCTGTGTAACATACAAGGTAATTTCCAAAGATATCAACTGGAAGACCTACAACGTCCAGCAGGAAACCCCTCTTGTTGTAGCGATCCACCTCTGCTCGACGAAGATCCCCTACAAAAGCGTCGGAAAGGAATTCCTCGCCGACCAAGTTGAGATCGAGAAAGAGATCACCAACGCCATAAGGGAGACAGCACGCGACCTGCGCCTATTCATCAGCCGAAGCGTGAAACTGGAGAAGCAAAAGCATCGCCTCAACATATTCAGCAAATACCTCCCAAAGATCGCAGAGTTCGCTATGAAGCTCGGCGAAAAGACCGACATGCCCGACACCCAGAGACTCCTCAATGAGATACTGGTAGTCAACCAACAGGAGGAAGAGGAAGAAAACGGTAATGATGAGGAAAACGGAAACGGGGTCTTACCACCTCTCGATGAAGAATCACTTGCAGTGGAGCTAGAGGAGGAGAAGATCGATGTCAAAGAGGATAAGTGAGGCGGAGAGGCAACGCGAGGCCATCGATAAGGCTCTGAAGCAGTTGGGCTCCCTCGTCTACGACCAAATCAACCAAGGCGAATTCCCCTGGGTGATGATGCAGAGCAGAAGCATCGACAATATCCAGTATGACCACGACGCCCGCCAGTACATTCTCGGCGACAGGATGGTCAAACGCCACAGCAGGAACATAAAACACATCCGCCCCTTCACCCAGCTTATCTGGACCGCCTGGTTCGCTAGAGAGCTCGTCAAGCAGAGAAAGACAAGCACCCTGAGAGAGGCTTACTACTCCGCTAGGGGCCAGAGAGACATCGAGTACACGGACCAGCAGGAGTCAGACAATATAATCACCGACCTCGAGGTGGCGCTGAACAAGGCGAGGGAGGGCTTCAACATCTACCCGGAGGAGCGGAGCGCCATATTTGGTGACTTAACAATTGAGTACACCGTCCCAGGCTACGCGGGGCGCCGAACCAACCTCACGGACCACCCAGACGGCAGCATGGTCGGACCCGCCGTCACGAGCAGCGAGTTCATCGAAACCACAGCCAACAAGATACTCGTCGTGGAGAAAGGCGCAATGTTCACACGCCTCGTCGAAGAGCAGGCCCACAAGAAGTTCAATGCCATCCTCATCCACACTGCGGGACAGAGCCCGAGGAGCACCCGCAGCATCATCCACCGACTCAACAAGGACTGGGGGATGCCGGTCTACATCTTCACCGATGGAGACCCCTGGGGGGTCCATATCGCCCAGGTCATCTGCTCCGGCTCAGCAAACGCCGCCCACCTCAGGGGGCTTACAACCCCCGATGCTAAGTGGATAGGCGTCTGGGCAAGCGATATCATCAACTACAAGCTTCCTACAGAGAACCTCACCGACTTCGATAAGAAGCGGCTCACCGAGCTCCAATCCGACCCCCGCTACAGTGAGGACCCCTGGAAGAAGGAGATAGAGCTCTTCATCAAGATACAGAAGAAAGCGGAGCTTGAGGCCTTCAGTCTCTATGGCCTCACCTACATCGTCGACAAGTACCTACCGGAGAAGATTGGGGCAGCCACAGCCTCTTAAATAGCCCTTCGGTTGAATCCTAGTAGGGAAACCATGTCCGACGGATTCCACATCTCCTATACTTGGGTAATCTTCTCAGTCTTCGGTCTTGTCCTGCTCGTTATAGGTGGGGCTTTGACTTACTTCGCCATCACGGCCGAGGGGGCGGTTGCCTCACGGTCTTTTACCCCTCTTGGGTTCCTAATGGCGATCCTCGGACTGTTCCTGATCTTCTCAAAGGATGAGTGACATGTCATTAAAGGGCGTTGTTCTGGCTGGAGGCGAGGGCACGAGGTTTAGACCCCTCACATACTACTTCCAGAAGTGCATGATACCCGTCGGGGAGGAGCAGAAACCCATCCTCGATTACATCCTCCGACTCTTACGCTACCATGGCGTCAAAAAGACCGTCTTACTCGTCGGCTACAAACACCAGCAGATCGTAAACTACTTTGACCATGGCGAGCGGTTCGGCGTCGAGATGACCTACGTCCTCGACGACCCCAACCTGAAAGGAAGCGCAAACGCCATACTCAACGCATACCATAAAGGGGTAATCACGGAAGAAGACACTCTCGTTGTCTACTACGGGGATATAATAAGCAACCTCGATATCGGCGCCATGTTGAAGCACCACCAGAGCAAGAACGCCGAGGCGACCCTCGCCCTCGCTCGCCGCTACAATATTAGCGTCGGAAAGGCCGAACTCGACGGCACCCGAATAACTAACTTTATTGAGAAACCCGACCTCATGCAACCAATAAGCATTGGCATTTTAACACTGAACGGCTCCGTGCTTAAGGAGATGGCGAGGCTCCAAGAGCAAGCCCAGTTTCGGAGTTTCGACCTAATGGGGGACGTCATCAGCTACCTAGTTCAAAAGGGGCGCCACGTCGAGGCCTACCTCACCGACGCTTTCTGGTACGACTTGGGAAGCATCGAGCGATACGAAAGGCTAAACCCCGAGAAGCTTAGCGAGGTCATGGGCTTCCTCCTGAAGTAGCACTTGCCTCATTTACCCACATTGCAGAAGTTTCTTAAACCGACTGGAACCCTCCTTATCTGTCGGTGAGCTTTATGAAGGCATTAGTCCTCGCGGGTGGCTTCGGCACCCGCCTTAGACCCTTAAGCTGCACGAGACCCAAGATGTTGTTTCCCCTCGGAGACCTGCCTCTTATGGATTGGACGCTGAAGAGCCTCTCCCAAGGTGGGGTGGACACTGTCGTTATGGCAGTAAATTACATGGCGGAGGCCCTGGTGAGATATCTCGGCCCGACCAAATACGACCTCGGAATCATCTACAGCCGGGAGCAACGTCCTCTAGGTACGGGTGGACCAATAAAGAAAGCGAAGGCTCTCCTCGACGATGAGCCATTCCTTGTTTATTATGGGGACGTTATCTCCGACATCGACATCAGGCGCCTCATCGAGTACCACAAAGCGAAAAACGGTTTAGCGACCATAGCCCTGACTCCCGTCTCCGACCCAAGCATGTACGGCGCTGTCGAACTCGACTGGGAGGGGCGAATAACCCGATTTGTAGAGAAGCCGGAGAAGGGGAAAGAGCCTAGCAACCTCATCAACGCGGGCATTTACGTCCTCGACCCCAAGATATTCGACTACATTCCCGAAGGACGCGCTGTCAGTATAGAGCGCGAAGTTTTTCCGGTTCTTGCCAATGAGCGCAATCTCTTCGGCTTCGAGTTCCATGGTCTCTGGACAGACATGGGAGTCCCAGACGACTACCTTAAGGCCAATCAGATAATACTGAGCAAGTACGAGGGCGTCAAGCTCGGGGAGGGCGCCAAGGTCGACCCGAGCGCGAAGATACTCGCCCCAAGCTACATTGGCCCAGGCACCGAAATCGGGGCAGACAGCCTCATAGGCCCTAACACGACCATCAGCGACCACGTCCTAATCGGCAAGGGGTGCCGAATAGAGAACAGCATACTCTTCTCTGGAGCCGCGATAGGTGACTACTCATCTGTAAAGAACGCAATAATCGGTGAACAAGCCATCTTGGAGCGTTGGGTCAAAATCGAGTCGGGGAGCCTCGTCGGCGACTACTCGATGATTAGGGACGGTGTCACCATTACGGACGGCGTCAGCATCTGCCCGAGTAAGGAAGTAAGCGAGAGCGTCCTTGAACGCCGTCAGGTGATGTAGTGGGCCGGCTCTTCGGCACAAATGGTGTTAGGGGAGTCGCGAACAAGGAGCTTACAATAGAACTCGTGACCCGCCTCTCCGCTTCCTGCGGACACGTTTTAGGTAAAAACATAGCACTAGGCAGGGACGGCAGGGTAACAAGTCCCCTCTTCGGGTATGCCACTGTCTCTGGTCTCCAATCTATTGGCTGCATTGTCCATGATCTGGGCTTCCTTCCCACCCCCGCTCTCCAATACGCAGTGAAGCACCTCGGCCTAGATGGCGGCTTGATGATCACAGCCAGCCACAATCCCCCAGAGTTCAACGGAGTTAAAGTGATGGCTAAGGATGGTGTCGAGATACCTCGCCACGTCGAGAACGAGATTGAGAAAATATACTTCGCTGGGGGCCCGAAGGCAGCTGAGTGGGATCATGTCGGTGAAGTCCGCCACAGGGATGCAATAGACCTCTACGTCGACGCGGTCATTTCAAAGGTCGATGTAACACTCATCAAATCGAAGAAGCTCAAGATCGCCATTGATCCCGGGAACGGTGTCGGCACCCTCGTTGCCCCCACTATCGCCCAACTCCTCGGTTGCCGAGTCTATACAGTTAATGCCGAACTTGACGGCAGATCCCTTTGGCGGGAATCGGAGCCACGTCTCGATAACCTCGGCTCCCTCAAAGGGCTAGTTAAAGCCACGGGAGCCGACATCGGTATAGCATTCGACGGCGACGCCGACCGGAGCATATTTCTCGACGAAAAGGGGGAGGTCCTCTGGGGCGACCGGAGCTTCGCCCTTGTCGCTAAGGACTACATGGCTAAGCACCATGGCGCCTCAGTTGTTACCCCCGTCAGCTCATCTAATACAATAGTCGACGTAGTGAAAAATGCGGGCGGATCCATCCACTGGACGAGGGTGGGTAGCGTCGATGTGAGCCGCGCGATGGTTGAGAGCGGTATCGAGTTCGGCGGTGAGGAGAATGGCGGTGTCATGTACGGCCCCCACCTTGCTGTGAGGGACGGATCCATGACGATGGCTCTTATACTTGGTATTATGGTTGAGCGTGGTGAGCCCCTATC
Organism: uncultured Candidatus Bathyarchaeia archaeon; assembly: GCA_964539725.1. Classification (GTDB taxonomy): domain Archaea; phylum Thermoproteota; class Bathyarchaeia; order TCS64; family TCS64; genus UBA8941. The sequence goes on from CAZIKD010000060.1 coordinate 6,620, forward strand.
CCGGCTAGTAGCCGAGTTGACCATATACGCTCAAGTAAAAGACAAAGTACGCTGCCCCAACGAACTCAAACAGAAGGTTCTCGAAGAGCTCCGATCCAAGGTCGTAGCGCCCCGGGTAGACACGATGGACGGCCTCAAGCTTGTCTTCGCCGACGATAGCTGGATACTCATACGCCCCAGTGGCACCGAGCCATTATTCCGACTCTATGCCGAGGCCGACAGCCAACTTAAAGTGGACAAACTTGTCTCCGAGAACAAGAGACTGATAGAAGAGACGGTGAAAACGCTTAGTGCCTGAGGTTCCGCGCTAGGTCGAGGAGAGCGACCTGTGGATCTTTCGCCTTGACGATCCCTGATGCGACTAGTATCCCCTCCGCGCCAAGGTTCTGAGCCGCCACAACGTCCTCACCATTCGTTACGCCCGCGCCGCAGAGTACCCTGATCTTAGGGTTCACATGTCTTATCGCGGCAACGGCACCAGAGACAACCTCGGGCTTCGCCTTAGATACTGAGATGCCACTGCCGATGAGCTCCGGTGGCTCAATGGCGATAGCCTCGGGGGAAAATGCAGCGACCTGCCTCCCCTTCTCCACAGTGTCCACGCAGACAACAGTCACCAGGTCGGCCTCGCGTGCTCGCTTAACAGTAACTTTGATGACCTCGAGTGGGAGCTGCCTCTCACTATGGTTGATGAGGGTTCCTATGCACCCTGCCTCCGCTACCGACTCGGGGAGGATATGGCCCGTGAACTGCCCCATCCCCACGGGATCGACGTGTTGCGCGAAGACCGGCGTCTCGCTGCCGTCTATGACAATCTTCGAGTCAGCGAGTTGGGGGGCAACTGCGATGCTAGCCCCCGTCTTTAGGTGGACCTGCTCCGCGATCTTCGCGAGCCTGACGGCGTTCTCCCCCATTCCCTCCCTATAGGTCTTGAGGTTGACGAGGATCAGGGGGTACTTGACTAGGATCGCCTCCATGCCCAGCATCGGTGAGTAGAGTCACCCGGCCCCTTTTGAGCTTTCCCGATTAGGGGCCAACGAGTAGGCTCTGGGAACTACCAGCGGGGAGTACAAATCCCGAGGAACCGAGAGTAAAGTAATAGGTTCCGGACATGCTCGGGATGAAGCTGAATAGGTAGGTGGATACGGTTCCTGCGGCCGCTGTCGTCGTCTTTGTGATGGTCGCGACGGGCTCCGTACTCGCCTCGTCGTAGATGCGGCACACGACATCTTGGGTAATTGAGTGAACCCGTGTCGGGTTACTTAACTTTATACTGACGGAAGCAAGTTCACCTATTTTTGCGTTTTTACCGGTCGCGTCGATGACCAGCCAACCGCTGGTACTCAAGACGAGGCTTGGTGGTGAGACTAGCGGATACTTTGTGGTCTTGAATGGAAGCATAGATTCGAAGAATAGGACATTTGCCCTGGCTCGCCCCGTTATAGTTACCTCGATCTCCCCAGCATAGGCCGCGGCAGCGTCGCTCACCAGCTTCTTGAATGTGGCCTCATCCTCCATGGTGAGGGGTATAACCCTGTTTAGGAAGCCGATATAGCCGACCTTCGCCCTTGGGAAGCTATATTTTTTACTGAGGACCTGATGACCCTCGACGAGGAATGTGACCTCGACGTCGGATACTTCGGGCTGAGTCACAACGATCGGGCTTAATGTCACACTGATGAGCCACTTCCTGACGTAATCAGGTGTCTGGGTGACCTGCCCCTCCGTGCTCGTGAAGCCGGGAATGGTAACGGCGAGACCCACGTTCAGCGTCGCGTTATTGCCCTGGATGGTATCCCTGAGGTAGGTGGACATCTCCTCCTCCGAGAAGTATAGGTTAACAGCCATCTTGGATAGCTCGTTGTAGCTACCATAGATGTTGCCGATCTCACGCCCGACTAGGATTGCGGTAAAGATGATAACGAGCTGGACGAGGCCAATCAACTCCTCCCTGCTCACTATCCTTTCCTTCTCAGCCATCGATTAATCCTGAGATACCGCGCAATATTACACTTCTGAAAGGTATAGTCCAGGAATGATGTCAAAGCACCCTCTTTAGGTAGTGGCCGGTTTAGCTGTCCGGCGACCTCGCCACCTTCTAGGGAGTTCCTTTCGCTATAATCTCGCCGAGTTTTGAGCCCCCCTCGAGTCCCAAGTCGATAACCCAGTCGGCATTCCTGAGCACGTCGAGGTTGTGCTCCATCACGATGACTGAATTTCCACCCTCTACGAGGCGATATGCTACGTGGAGCAGCTTCTCTATGTCAGCCATATGGAACCCCGTGGTCGGCTCGCAGAATACTACTCTTAAGAGAGGAGCTATGGCTCGGATATTTAGATAAAATGTACCCCTTCGGGGAAGTTGAGTGAAAGTGGCCAGTTCACAGGTATAACTTTCACTCGTTACTTTACGTTAATCTTATTGAAAAACAGAGATTTAAATAAAAGATAAGCAGCTGTTACAAGGGATCAAAACTCACAAGAACAATTGCAAATATTTGTAACCACTTGGTTAAATCAATCAAGCCGAGGCATTGTGTTTTAATAGCCTTGACCGGCTATTGGATCGAAAACTTTGGGAGGAGCCAGCCATGAATGAACTAAAGAACCGTATACTGATCACATCAGCGCTAATCTACGCCAACGGCCCGATACACATCGGCCACCTGGTCGAGTACATACAAACCGACATCTACGTACGGTTCCTTAGGCTGAGAGGCTACGACACGATCTACTGCGGCGCAGACGACACCCACGGCGCCCCCATAGAGATTAACGCAGCGAAGCAGGGCATCACGCCCGAGCAGTTCATCGCGAAGTGGTGGAAGGAGCACGACGAAGACTACAAGCTATACAACGTCGCCTACGACTCTTACTATACGACTCACAGCCCCGAGAACCAGAGGTACACCGAGCTCATCTTTAAGCGCCTCAAAGACGCTGGACACATATACACTAAGGATATCGAGCTAACCTATTGCGAAAACTGCGGACGCTACCTCCCCGACAGGTACGTCAAGGGAACCTGCCCCAAATGCGGAGCCAAGGACCAATACGGCGACCAATGCGAAAAATGCAGCGCCGCTTACAGCACCACGGACCTTATCGAGCCCTACTGCAGCTTATGCAGCTCAAAGCCCATTCGGAAGCTGAGCCGCCACTACTTCTTCCGACTCAACGACTTCA
>CAZIKD010000061.1:0-9674 GCA_964539725.1 uncultured Candidatus Bathyarchaeia archaeon
TAAGCGGGTGACATCTCCAATTCTGGAGGGTTCAAGTCCCACCCCCCGCACCAAAATAACCATGTGAATAGCGCTCGCCTCTGATACTATCTTGAGCACGTGTCCATGACTGTCCAAAGGTTTCCAGGGTTATCCAGAGCTGTCCAATCGATTCCAAATGATTAGCAATTTTTGTGACGTTTTCTTTTCCTCCATCATTCCGTCCATGAGGTAGTCCCTCACCTAGCTGGCATAGCTGATGCTGCAATCACTCGACTCCTGAATCATCGTCCCCGATAGGGAGAGTAGCACAGGTAATATTAGCAGACACCCACAGTGGGGGAGCTGTGTTGGAGTATGGACAAGTGGACGGACATATCACGCCATCGTGGAAAACAAGCTATAGCTTGGACACATGGATAGACATCTTACCTGGGAACGGACGCTCCGACTTGAGCATGGACATTGGATGCATAGCGCGAGCGACCAAACGGGGTGGGGAAGGTGAGATTCATAAACGAGAAACCCCCCAATCAGATGGACGGAGGAATAAGACATGGATAAGCTACCCGGGCTAGCTGAGAGCTTCAAGAGGGCGCGAGTTGTCTTCCTCACAACCTTCACCGAGAAGGGCGAGGAACGCAGCAGGAAGATGACGAACCTAAACGAAGACCCCTACGCCAAGATTTGGTTCCCCACCCACACTAACACCAGAAAAGTGAAGGAGGTAAAGTCCACTCCGAGGGCGCTCGTAACCTTCCCCGCTGCCAAGGAGGGTGAATACTACGAAATCGAAGGCAAAGCCGATGTTGAGACCGGAGAGGAGGTGGAGAAGAAGTGGTTCTGGTGGTACCTCTATTGGAGACCCTCTCAGAACAACAGGTTCTGGTTCCCGAGCAAGGAAAGACACCCCGAGTGGGCGATAATAAACATCCACCCCACCGCTGCCAAACTAGTCAAGAGATAGAAACAAAGGCTAGAAGGAGACGATCCTATCGCTCTCCTTCACCCAACTGGCGAGGATCATCATCGTCCCCCTCTGAACACCAGCAACTAGGTCCTCGTCCCTTAACCCCCTCGCCTTGATACAAGTTCCACAGGTCTTCACCTCTACCCCTTTCGTAACCAAGTCGGAGATCATTTTCTCTAGGTTGTAATATCCCTCCGGAGTGACCTGCCCCCTTTTAGCAGCCACCACAGAGTCACCCATGAGAAAGACCCTCACCTGCATCCCGACCTCGGTGGAGACGGCGGCGCCAGCGAGCCTTAGAGCATTCCAAGTCTTCTCGCCACCATAGGGGGCATCATTCGCTATGATAAGCAGCTTATTCAAAAGTCTCACTAAAGAGTATCCCGTCTTTGTGAGCTAAAACGGTGTCGAGGCTAGGGTGCCGCTGTTCCAGCCGCAGCGTAGAAAGGAGTATAGTAGGGATTCGTCGGGGCCCTGAAGGCTCTTACCCCCATTTCTCTGTCAATCATCAGGAGACCACGCCCATCGCTCCCAACGAGGGTGAGGTTCTTCGCTGCCTCATCCGTGTTCGCCTCCTCCTCCACCTGTTCCTCCGTAAACCAATCCAACATCTTCACCGTCGCGTAGTCGTTCTCCGCCCGGGTTAGCTCCATCAGGTAGTTGATCCTCCCCGTGATGTGAACCTCGTGCTCATGCGCCGCCTCGAAGATGGCGAGGGGGCTCGCCCATGTCACCGGAGGTTTCGCGATTGCCTCAAGTTCCACCCCAAGCCGACGACTGATTATGTAGTTGTAGAAAATCGTCGCATGAGCCTGCTCTTCATGAGCTTGAATCCACATCCAGTGAGCCATCCCCTTGAAGTTCTTGTCCCAGAGGTCCGCCGCCATTGCCTCGTAAATATACTGGCTAAATAGCTCCTCGTTGATCTGTTTGTTTAACTCCCTCAACAAATTCTCTGATACCATAAAGTAATCACGTTGCCTCACACTGGGGAATAGCCGTTTTTAATCCTTGCCACCTACTTGCGCCCCAAGAAGAGGGTTATCATCTCGTCGTTCCTGATCGGCTCCTCACCATACTCCCTCTTCCACCGCCTCAGCTCCGCTACCCCCTTCTCTAGTCCAGCCTGAGAGATGTGCCGGAACATGCTCCAAAGCCTTCCCTCCGCGATCTCTATGAATTCGTGCGCCGACTGATACCTCTCAATGGTGTAAGGGTATATCTCAGTCAACCGGAAACCGGCGTCAATGAAGTAGGTCTGAAAGGCCTCGTCGCTAGGGTAGACATCGAGCTGGCTCTGCTTTATCTCAGGAAAAAACTTGAAGACAACCTTTGAGTTAAGCTGAGCGTGCCCTATAGTGTGGGCGATCTTCGTCCCGCCCCACTTTAATATACGGCAACACTCCCTCGCCGCCTCCCCTTTGTCGACGACGTGGTGCCAGACCTGCGCCGCGTAAACAAGGTCAAAGACATCACCTCGGAACGGTATATGCTCAGCTACGGACTGGACGATGGAGAAATTAGGGGACTTCTCCTTCAACTGCTTCAACATACCGATGCTGGGATCGAATCCAACAATAGTTGCCCCCGTGCGTACCTGAATCCCGAACCCGTAGTTACCGGTACCGCAGCCCATGTCCACCACGAGTGAGCCCGAGTCGAGGTGTGCGAGCTTCTCCGCCTCTCCTGCCCAGAACCAAATATCCTCACTAACACGTCCCCTATCGTAGCCACTACTCACCTTATTGAAGTGGGGATTACTGACGGCCATGCCCTATTAGCGGCATAGCGCGGGAATAAATTGTTGACCCTTCCCCATTAAGCCAAACTCAATAGGGAGATAACACTCGCACACGCTTAAGGGCCCCCAAATGGCTCTAAGGTCGAAGGTTTGAAAAAGTGCTCAGTCGCGCGCGTTAATACACTCTCTTCTCCAATGAGATGATGCCCCCAACGCGCGTTTGCTGACAGGAGATAAATTTAGGGGTAAAGGGGCCAACACTCTAAATATCTAAACGAGTAGAGATGAAATTATGCCAGATTACGGAGTGCGCGGAGTGATCACTTGGCTCTACTATCGAGACCTCCCGAGGGCCATGAGGTTCTACGAGGAGGTCATGGGCTTCAATATGATCGTCGATCAGGGTTGGAGTAAGATATACAAGGTCTCTGGGGACGGGTACCTCGGCCTCGTCGACGGTGCCAAGGGCTACCACAAGGCCAACAATATAAAGCCCGTCATCTTCTGCCTCAACGTCAACGACGCTGAGGCGTGGTACAAGAGGGTAACCAAGGCCGGTGTGATGATCAAGGAGAAGTTGCAGGAGTCAAAGCGTCTCAAGGTCAGAGTATTCATGTTCAAGGACCCCGAGGGCTATGTAGTCGAGATACAACAGAGCCTCCCCGGCGCCGTTAGTATCTAAGCCACGGCGCGTGCGCCGAGTATAACCAAAAAAGTCCAGGGATATGATTCGATCCCAACGCTGAACCCGCGCTATTCCATCCAAACCTTAATATTTTGATCTGGTAGTTTCCTGTTGTCGTGCCGCCGTAGCTTAGTCAGGTGGAGCGTCTGGCTGTTAACCAGTTGGTCAACGGTTCAAGTCCGTTCGGCGGCGCCACCTCCCATAATAGAATAGTTTATAGCCCTAGTTTCCCGCTTCAAGTAACCAAAGTTTCGAAATAACCCGACGAGGAGCATGTGAAAGGTGAATGGAATTAATTCTTCTGACATCCGCCGTTGGGTTCCTCGCATTAATAATCGTTAGTTACCTTGTCTGGTCCATCCTTAAGGAGCCCGTTGGTTCGCCGGAGATGAAGGCCGTCGCCGACGCCATCGAGCTAGGGGCTAAGGCTTTCCTAAAGAGACAATATAGGACCATTGCTATTGTCGCCAGCCTCGTAGCGATCCCAATAGGCATCTTCTACAGGGATCCAAGGGTCGTCGTCTCCTTCATCATCGGCACGACAATGAGCCTCGTCGCCGCTTACATTGGGATGAGGGTCGCTGTTAAGACCAATGTGCGCACAACAAACGCCGCGACGGTGTCGGGGGCGAAAGCTTTCGTTGTCGCATTCAGAGGTGGAGGTGTGATGGGCCTACTCGTCACCGGCCTGAGCCTCATCGGCGTCAGCCTACTCATGTACATCTATGGGGACCCGACCATCATAGTCGGATTCGGCTTCGGCGCGAGCCTCTCCGCCCTCTTCGCCCAGCTCGGCGGAGGCATATTCACTAAGGCCGCCGATATCGGCGCCGACCTCGTCGGAAAGATTGAGAAGAGGATACCAGAGGACGACCCCCGCAACCCCGCTGTGATCGCCGACCAGGTTGGAGACAACGTTGGCGACTGCGCTGGGAGGGGTTCTGATCTTTTCGAGTCTATAAGCGACGACTACATCACGGCGATGCTCCTCGGCTCCATACTCCTGCTCCCCATGGGAATCAACGCATACGTCTACCCTCTCATGCTCGGCGCCGTCGGGATAATCGCCACCATCGTCGGTATCTTCGCCACCCGGCAGTGGGGGAAGCTCAAGCCGATTATGTGCTTCAACGTCGGACTCTTCATCGCCGCGGGAATCAGCATAGTAGGCGCATACGCGGCGTCTATTTACCTCCTAAATGACGTCCGGATATTCTACGCCGTCGTGAGCGGTCTACTGGCGAGTCTGGCGGTCGGTCTCGTCGTCCAGTACTACATCGGGATAAACAGCAGCCCCATAAAGAAGGTAGCGGCGGCCTCCGAGTACGGCTCAGCCCTTAATATCATCACGGGGCTTAGCTACGCCCTCCAGAGCCCTTTCCTCCCATACATCTTCATCCTCGTCATAATCCTCTTCAGCTACTGGGTTACTGGTGGGAGCCTCTACGGCCTCGTCGGCGCCAACTTAGGAACCGACCTCGCCATAGGAATGGTGATGTCCAGCGACGCCTTCGGCCCCATATGCGACAACGCGCAGGGGATCGCAGAGATGTCAGGGAGCACGACAAACATGGGGGCCCTCGAGGAACTTGATGCCATGGGAAACACGACTAAAGCGTTTACAAAGGCCTTCGCCACTGCCAGCGGCACAGTTTCGACTCTTGTCATCTTCGCCACGTACAGCCAGATGGTGGGGATGGAGAGAGTCACCTTGGGGTTAACAAGCCCCATAATTATTGTAGGCCTCCTCGTCGGCGGCGTATTCCCCTTCCTCTTCAGCAGCATGGCCATAGGCGCAACAGCCGAGTCAGCCTACAAGATCGTCGAGGAGGTCAGGAGGCAGTTCAGGGAACACCCCGGCATCATGGAGGGGACCGAGAAGCCCGACTACGCCACCTGCGTCGACATTGCGACGAGGGAGGCACTCCGCCAGATGGTGGCTCCGGGTCTCCTTGCCCTAGTGGCGCCCATAGTAGTAGGGTTGCTACTGGGTAAGTTTGCTCTCGGCGCCATGCTCCTCGGCGGGTTGTGCACGTCTTCCCTCCTCAGCCCCGTCTTCACATTTGGTGGGGGCATATGGGACAACGCGAAGAAGCACATTGAGCAGGAGTTCTGGATGAAGGGTACCCCCGCCCACGCCGCCGCCGTCACAGGAGATACCGTCGGGGATCCTCTCAAGGATGTGGCGGGGCCGAGCCTCAACATTTTCATGAAGCTGACGAATATGACGGCGCTGCTCATCGTGCCCCTTCTTCTGCTACTTTAGACCGCGGAAGTGCTCCCAGCCACCCTTCCCTATGGGCTTCTCAACACCGTCCTCGACGTAGACGATATCCTTCCCCCTGGTTACTACCCCGAGTTCTATCAGGTCTGCCCCAGCGGAGCGCAACGCCTTTTTCGCCTCATTCACTTCCATCGGCTTGACTGTGAATACCAACTCGTACTCCTCCCCCCCGTAGAGGGCGAGGGCTGCCCCGTCGAGGCCGTGTCGCTCAGCGAACGTTTCTGCCTCCAATGTGAGGGGGACGTTGTCCAGCCTGAAGCCGTTTCCGCTGCTCCTCTGGAGGTCGTGGAGGCTTACAGCGAGGCCGTCGCTGGAGTCCATGCTACTTGTTGCTGCGCCGGACGCCGCTAGGGCGACACCCGCTTTGACTTTGGCCTTCGGCATATATACTGACTCGACAAGTATGTCTCGGAGCTTCTTTGAGGTCTTGAAGCCGTCGAGAAGGATGTTGAAGGCGGCCGCTGTGTTGCCGAAGCCGCCCGTCGTCGCGAGTATGTCGCCTGGCTTCGAGGTGCCCCTCAGTACGAGCCTCTTCTCCTCGGCGAGACCGTAAGCCATCCCCGAGATGATTATGTCGCATGCCTCGTTAGTGTCGCCCCCCACCATGTAGCCGCCGTATTCTCTGGCGCCCGCTTCGAAGCCCTTCGCAATCTCCTCGACTAAATCAACGGGGGTGGAGGAGGGTGCGCCGAGGGCGGCCAGGAAGGCTAGTGGTTGGACACCCTTACTACCGAGGTCGCTGAAGTTCATCACAACCGCCTTCCTCCCCGCCTGGAACGGAGTCATCCCAACCGGGATGTCGGTCTTCCAGACCATCATATCAGTCTTGAGTATGACGGCGCGTCCGTCGCCGAGGCTGACGGCGTTCACGTCGTCCCAGTTCGGAACAGGCATCCCCGGCATGAGGGTCAGGTGCCTCATTATCCGGCTGATAAGTTCCCGTTCACCAACCTCAGCTATGGTCGGCAAGGGCATCGCCCTCGTCTAGGAATGCCTCCGTTATAACGATTGGGGGCTGATAAACATCTTATACGCCCATTCCTGAACGTTATAGAACAGCTTGGTGAGCGACTTGATGCGTAAACCCCTCGAGGATATAAGGGTCGTAGACATGACCCACGTCTGGTTCGGACCCTGGGCCACCATGATGATGGCAGACATGGGAGCAGAGGTGATTAGGATCGAGCCCCCCTGGGGGGCCATCGACAGGATAAGCGAGGGCATGCTATTCGGAGGAGCCTCCTACACCTTCCACCACTTAAACCAGAACAAGAAGGACCTAACCCTCAACCTCAAGAGTCCCGAGGGTATGCACCTCCTAAAGGAGTTGATAAAGAAAAGCGACGTCGTCATCCAGAACATGAGCGTCGGCACCATGGAGAAGCTGGGACTCGGATACGAGGAGTTGAAGAAACTCAACCCCAGCATAATCTATGCAGCCCTCAGCGGCTTCGGCCAGTATGGCCCCTACAAGAACAGGAACTGCTACGCCATGTTCGCTGAGGCGATGAGCGGACACACACGCATGACAGGTGACGGAGTCGACCCGCAGGGTCCGCCGATCGAGATGGCGATGGCATATGGGGACATGGCCCCTGGCAGCCTAGCAGCCATGGCGATCATCGCCGCGCTCCGCTACAGGGACAAGACAGGATATGGCCAGATGATTGATGTCGCCCAACTCGACTGCATGGTCGCACTGAACCCTGGGATAACCGGTTATTTCCTCAGCGGGATGCTCAACTGGGAGCTGAGGAAGAAGTACCCCATAGGCGGTGTTGGTGGCATCTTCAAAGCAAAGGACGGTGGCATGGTACGCTTCGGAGCCTACAGTCCCTCCGCCCTCGAAAATCTGAAGAAATTCCTGAACATGGAGGAACCAACCAAGGAAGACTGCGAAAAATACGTCGCATCGATGAATAGGGACGAAGCGGTACAGGCCCTTGTGGATGCAGATCTCCCTGCGGCTCCGATCTACCAACTGAATGAGACAGCGGATGACCCTCATCTCGCCGCTAGGGGGATGTTCATTGACTTGGACCACCCGAAAGCTGGTAAGGTGAGGACTGCAAATAACCCTATCAAATTTAGTCTCACCCCGACGGAGAGGAGGAGTGCCGCACCTATACTCGGACAACATAACCATGAGATCCTCAGTATGATACTTGGATTAAACGACACTGAGATAGAGGAACTCATCAACAACGGTGTCGTCGCCACTACCTAGCCCTACCGTATTTCTTAAAAACAGGTGCTTCTCCCGTATGGTGGAGCGGCCCGGTAGCTCAGCGGTCAGAGCGGCAGCCTCGTAAGTTGTAGGTCGCGGGTCCGAATCCCGCTCGGGCCTCCAACACCTTTTAGCCACCAAGTGATAGGTCAACCTTAAGCGCCATTGAGCGTGATCACTATCGTCAACGCTGAGATGCTCATAAGTGGAGCACTCATTGAAGGTTCCATCAGCATCGAGGTTGGGAAGATCACCCGAATAGGGAGAACCCGCAACCCTGTTGTATACGTCATTGACGCTCGTAGGAACCTTTGCTCCCCGGACTAAATTGCGCGTGGAGATCTCATCGACGACCCCAGTGAGGATGCTTGATTTCTGGCCCAGGTAAGGCAAGATAGCAGTCGGCTCAGACGCTGACATCGTCGTAGTCGATATCGACGAGGAGTGGATCATAGAGGGTGAAAAACTACACGGGAAATCCCACTGGACCCCATACGAGGGGCGCAGGGTCAAGGGTAAGCCCATAATGACCTTTATCCGGGTCGAGCTGACACTCGAAGGAGGGGATATACTCGGGAAGCCGGGGCAGGGTAAATCCATAACCCTCGAAACCCATTAAACGGGGCTCATCAAACATTACAGAGAAGCTTATGGGCGTCGACTTGGGAATCGAGCCGGTCTGGCAGTTCATAGCAAGGGCATCGGCCGCTAAGGACAAAGGCGACTACCAGGAGGCCGAGTTCTACGCGAGGAAGGCCGTATTCGCTGACCAGAGCGTCGGCGCCGCCTATGTCCTCCTATGCGAGATACTCGAAAAGCTTGGGAAGAAGGAGGAGGTGGAGAAGTTCCTCAGGATGGGGCTTAACTCGAGCCCCGGTGACGTCGCCCTTACTAGCATGAGTGCTCAGTACCTAATAAGGAACGGGCGCCTCGACGACGCTGAGGGATTTATCAGGAAGGCCATTGCATCGGACCCCGACGTGGCAAACTACCGACTCCTCCACGCTGTTATACTCCAGCAAAAGGGGGACCTCGACCACGCCGAGGAGAGTGCCCGCAGGGCTCTCCTCCTAGACGACACGAGTAGCGGCGTCTACTCGATATACGGTGTCATCCTATGGAAGAGGGGGCGTCACGATGAGGCTATGAAGTATGTTGCACATGCGTTGGAGATTAAGCCGGAGGACGCAAACGCCCAGCTTAACTACGCCATAATCCTAGAGGGCTCCGGCCGATTCGCCGAGGCGGAGGAGCACTATGAGAAGGCCCTCAAGATCCATCCAGACTGGTCTGAGGTCAAAATCCGCTACGAGAAGCTCAGGAAACGCCTAAATGATCCAACTGAGACCCTGAAGAAGGCAAACACCTTCAAGCAGGGGAAGCCAGAGGAGGCCGAGGCGCTTTATAAGAAAGCGCTGGAGATGATGCCAGACTCCGCCGAGGCCCACAACGACTACGGCATCTTCCTCTGGGAAACGAAGAGGATGCCCGAGGCTGAGGAGCATCTAAGGAGAGCGGCGGAACTGAAGCAGAGCTGGGTCACACCCCAGTACAATACGGCGATCAACCTCGTCAACCAAGGCAAGTTCGCCGAGTCCGAAGTCTACTTCCGGCGGACCCTAGGACTCTACCCTAAACTCGCTGACGGGCATTTCTGGTATGCGAATGCCCTCATCAAACTTCATAGGATCGCCGAGGCCGAGGAACACTACAGCAAAGCCGTGGAGATCAAGCCCGACTTCAAGAAGGCCCACGAGAACTATGGCCGACTCCTCAAGGCGCTCGGTA
>CAZIKD010000062.1:0-9602 GCA_964539725.1 uncultured Candidatus Bathyarchaeia archaeon
GATTCTTATTAACTTCGTTTTCTGTTTACGTCCACCGAATATGCTGTCAAGCAAGCATCAGTAACGCGCGCGCCTATCTAGCCTCCGCGGCACCGCGCTGAGACGGGTGGGTGGTTGATGTTGGTTGCATGCAACGAGCATAGCTAGCTCCATGAATCGCCTCCACGCCGTTTACACACACGCTCGCGGAGACCGACTCTAAGAATCGGTGGGAGCTGCAGGGACTCGGGTACTCCGATCGACAGATCCCTAGCTGGGTTGCGCGCGCGAAAAAAAAGCACCGTAATACGTGCGCGTAACTGTGTCAACGGTCTTCTTTATCTCGAGACCTCGAGTGTCACTTCTGGCAGCCGGGACAGTAATAGACTTGGCCTCCACCCAGAGCCATCTTCTCTGCCCTGGCTCCGCATCGGGGGCAGAGGCGGTCCTTCATGTTCGGGCCCATGACGGGAGTGTATCCGCCTCTCTTGCCGAAGAGGTCGAAGATCTCGTCTTTGCCGCCTAACCTGAGCCTCTCCTCGACGAGGGTTTTCATAGCGTCGTAGAGGGCATTAATCTGGTCCGAGGATAGTTCGGATGATTTCTTACGCGGATGGATTCCCGCCCTGTAGAGCATATCCTGGAAGGCGCTATTACTGAAGCCGGACACGATGGCGTCCTTCCCGACAAGCAGAGGCTTGAGTTGAGTAGCCTTCGCCGTGATGAGCTCGGTGAATCGCTCGAGCGTCATGTCGCTCTGGGAGGGGGCTCCACGATAGTCCCGTCTGTAAATATAGACACCGTCGAGCTGATCATCGTCAGCAACGTAGATGACACCCATGCTCGTGAGGCGGACGGTGAGTGAGTCGCCACCGGTGAAACCGATCCTGAGATGGTGCTTCGTGTAGTCACCGGCTCGGTGGTAAAAGATGACGCCACCATACTCCGGTGCCAGTAGGAGGTTCATCCCGCCGTCGAGTCGTAAGCGAATTGTGTTCCCGCTGCTCCACGCCCCCATGACTGTCCTACCGATGAGTCGTTTGAAGTCGTCGAGATCCCAGTTGATGAAACCTATCCTGTGAATCTTCTCGTAGTCCCTGAGGTCGTAAGACTCGATTGTCTTCCCCTTGATGGTCGCGTCCAGTTGTCCAGCGAGGAGTCTCGCCTCCGGGAACTCGAAACTCATGGGCTCACCCTTGAGCGATGCTGGTTTTTATCCTATTAAACGTTGAGAGAGGTTAGAAGTTGATGAGTAGGACCGCAGCGAGGGTGAGTATTATCCCGATAGTGTTTACCCTACTTATCTGCTCCTTGAAGAAGAACCATGCGAAGAGGGTGACGAAGAGGAGGCCACCGGAACTTACGAGCGTAAAGACAATCGCACCAGGCAACGCCGTGAGGGCGAGGAGTATTGAGAGGTTCCCGCCAATGTTGCAAAAACCGACGACACCACCGTAGGATAAGTCCTTCTTCATGATCGAGGCTCGGTGCCTGAATGCTATCGGGATGGTTGTCAGGGTAGCCGATAAGAAGACGGCGAGGAAGAAGGCGTCCCTTTCGACGCCCAAGCCCGTGGTCACTAGGATCTTCGATGAGAACTGGGCGAAGCCTTGGACTATGATCTGGGCGACGATTAGGAGGAGGGTCTCCCTGTCGAGAGAGCCATTAAGTCCGCTGCCTATCCTCGCGGCGAGAAGCGGAAGAGAAACGATCGCTACCACCACACCAATGATCTGGTTTGTGCGCAGACTCTCACCGAATATCGCGACTGAGAAACCGACGGGGATAACAACAGATAGCTGGCTCACCGAAACAGATATCGACGCCCCGCGACTCCTGATCGTCGCCATGCCAAGATACATGCCGCTGATGTAGAGGAATCCAGTCACGATCCCGAGGGCGAGTGTGAAGATCGATGCGGGGCGCAGACCATTAAAGATGAACATGCCCGCGCTCAGGGCTAGGGCCACGAGGTAGTTCGCCGCGATTAAGCCCCACCGCGTCTTAATCGAGTTGATGGCAAACCGGTTGACTATGTTGATGCTTGTGATGGAGACTATACCCGAAGCGACGTAGACCATCGGCGGGATGCTGGCGAGATCCAAGGTAGGGTACTCTCCACCATCCACTCATACTCATATTTAATATTAGACAGGGAATCGCGTCGTCGGCTACTGTCTTCTAGTAACCAGCCTTACGGAATATTACTTTGACTGATCGGTGGGCAGCCGAGTCTCGAGGGAGCCTCAATAGAGATTCTCCTCTAAGAACAGCTTCCTCTAGAGACTCGTCTGACGCAATCTTACCAAGGTACCGCTCCCCCGTCTTCTCTTCAGCTTCAGCCTCCCAGTTCTCAGGGAACCGGTAGTTCCCCACGACGAAGAACCGCTTGTAGGCCAAGTTCAGCTCGTCTAGGAGCCTGCGGGTCCTCTTGACGTGTTCGAAGGCCTTGTTCGAGGGGTCGATGATGTCGATGATATCGTCGACCTCGGGTGTGACGCGGCGGTTTAGCTGCTCGAGCCCGGCGGGGGAATCTATAACGACGTGACGGTAGCTGCGGAGCATCCCGTCGAAGGCCATCCGCATCGCCTTATTTGGGGTGCAGTAGCAGCCCTCCCCCCACTTTACGCCGAGGCTTAGAAGGTCAAAACCCTCCCCTTCGTAGAGACCCTCCCCCCAGATTCGCGCCTCCAGCTTCTCTACGGGGAAAGGCTGGGGTCCATCGGTGCCGTCGCTCTCCCTCTCCATAGTGTCGAGGAGCAACTCAGAGACGGTGGACTTACCCTCAGCCTCGAGGTCAACGCCAACCATCTCGGCGAGGTTCATGTCGGAGTCGAGGTCGACGAGGAGGACCGGAGTCTCACCCTTCTCTATGAAGTGCAGGGTTAGTAGGGCAACGAAACTCGTCTTCCCCGTGCCTCCCCTGCCGACGACAGCTATCCTCTCCAACCGAGTCACCAGGTGACAGTGATCGCCTTCTGGGGGCACGCCTTGACGCATTTCCCACATCGCGTGCAGAGGTCAAGCCATACGGCTGTAACCTGCCAGAACTCGGGGTCGTATGGGTTGCTCTGCTTGGCGCCAATGGTCTCATGGCGGATGAAGACGGTCGGGTCGCAAACCTTCAAGCACTCGCCACACTCGCGTGGGTCGATGCCGCCCGTCGCGTTACCACACTTCTTCTGGTCAACGACGATCTTTGTCCAGCCCATCCATAGCCCTCCTAGTACTGCCCCTTGAGGCCGGGGACCTCGTCGCGGGGGATGAGTGTGAGAGCGTCGGAGCCGCAGGCGTCTCTGCAGAGACCGCAGCCGTAGCACTTCTTCTGGTCGATGATGACCCGCTTTATGGTCTCATTGTAGCGTATGGCCCCGAATTGGCAGCGGACGACGCACTTCATGCAGCCCTGGCAGTTGTTGGCGTTGACCTCGGCGACGTACTCCGCCTTGTAGACGGTGTGGAGACCAAAATCGTTACGGAGACGGAGCCCGCCGCACTGTGGGACCTCGCAGCTGCAGATGGCGTTTACATAGGGGACGGGTTGAAACCAGACGGTGGCGACTCGCCCCTTCCTGTTCTGCTCCTCGAGCGCCGCAACTGCCTCGTCCCGACCGAGCCGGACCTTCGTGTCCTTCGGGATGAAGCGTGGAAGCTTCTCGATGACCCCACTTAGGGCGCCGAAGTTTATGCAGCAGACATCCTTGCAACCCTTCTGCATCCAGCGGCACATGCAGTAGTTCTGGATTATGGGCTCCGCGGCGAGATTGAGCATGATGGTCTTTACCTCCTCTAGGGGGATTACTTGGCCGAAGTGGCCGTCGGCCCGGACAGGGTTTCTATTCTTACCCTCGCTATGGATCATGTTCTCGGCCTGCCAGCGGAGGAGCCGCCCCACTATGGGCAACTTGAGCTTGTACCCGAGGCCGATGCTGCTTATCCCCATCATCTTCCTGATGTAGACCTGCTCGAAGTTCATCCACTGCTCCGTCAGGTACGCCTCCATCTGCATCTCCTCGGCGAGCTCGTTTGAATAGTTGCGAGCGTTGAGGTACCACTTCCCACCGGCACCGTGCTTCATGCACCACTGGCACAAGGCTGGATCGAATCTACTCCCGGTGGAGCGAATTTAACTGTTGAGACAGGCAACGAGCATGCGCCGACGGAGGACTCAGGCGCGAGCCACAGTTAAATAGGAAAAAAAGGAAGGCTGTAACATGCCTCCTACGGAGCTCACGATAAGTCTTGCCGACGCGTCCAAGGCTGACGTCGGTAGGGTTGGCGGCAAAGCAGCCAATCTCGGAGAACTCGCCGATAAAGGGTTCCCCGTCCCCGATGGCTTCGTCATCACCACAGACGCCTACGCCCTCTTCGCAGATTACAACGGTCTTCACACGGTTATTGAGAGAGAACTTGCTCAGGTTGATTACAGCGACTCAAGCTCCGTCAAGGAGCACGCAGCGAGTATCCAGGACGCCGTCTTGTCTGCAAAATTACCCGCTGAACTCGTAGCTGAGATCGAGGAACGCTATAAGAAAATGGGTGGGCTCCCCGTTGCGGTCCGATCCTCAGGGACCGCAGAGGACTTGGCCTCTGCGAGCTTCGCGGGGCAACTGGAGACGTATCTCAACGTCAAGGGCTTTGTGGGGGTCGCCAAGAACGTTATAAAATGCTATGCCTCGCTGTGGTCGGGAAGGGCCCTCTCATACGGTAAGCGGGGCGGTTTTAGTCAGGGAGACGCCAAGATGGCGGTACTTGTCCAGCATATGATCCCCTCCAAAAGTGCCGGAGTCATGTTCACGGTGAGCCCCCTGAGTACTGACGGCTCCGAGTTCCTGATCGAGTCCACCCTCGGCCTCGGTGAGGCACTCGTCTCTGGGAAAGCCACTCCAGACAAATACGTCCTCGGCAGGAACAGCGACGGCTCCTTCCGGATGCTTGCTAAGGAGATAAGCGCGAAAAAGACGGTTGCCCGGGGCGTAGCAGGGGGTGTGGAATACGTCGACATCGACCAAGATCAGGGCTCGAGGCCGAGTCTTACAGACGAGCAGGCCTTGAAGCTCGCCGAGCTGGGGGACAGGATTCAGGTCACGATGGGAACCCCGCAGGACGTGGAGTGGGCCATCGGTGGGGAGGACAAGATATTCATCCTCCAGTCCCGCCCCATCACAACGCTGCGCACCGAGACAAAGGACGAGACAGTCTGGACGAGGGGCTACAGTGATGACTACTGGAACGACCCAGTCACCCCCCTATTCTTCGAGCTCCTCGGCGACCATCTCACCAAGTATGTAAACGTCGAACTCAACGAGATAATGGGATACAAGTCACTCGAGTCGGAGAAGACTAGACAGCTCCTCCGCCTTCACAAGGCCCACGTCTACTTCAATCTCGAGGTCCTCAAGAGGAAGGTGGAGAACGAAATACCCCCATTCCTCCGGAACGACGACGTCCTCAACTACTTCCCCGAGGGCTCCGGTCCCTACGGGAAGGAGACGATGAAGAAACTCGGTTTTAACACCCTTGGCAGAGTCTGGGCTGAGATACGGGTCACCCTAAAGGATCCTAATGGGAAGGGGAGCAGGACGGCGTCCGCATACGATGAGTGGGCAAACGAGGTCTTCGATCCTTTCTGCTCCGCCTTCGACTCAAAGCTCGGCGCCCTCGAAGCTGCGCCCATCACAGACTATACTAAGCTCGCCGACGAGGTCGACGAGATTATGATCGGCCACTACCGTCTCGTTCGGTACGGAATACCAGTTCACAACATCGGCATGAACCTCCTTACACAGTACCTCCTAGCGAGGTTCCTAGTCGCTGAAGAGGGGAGGAGGGTCTACCCCATCCTCGTCTCAGGGCTGAAGCATAGAACTAGCCAGACAAACGAGGGAATAGACAGGCTCGCCGCCACCATCAGAGCGTCCCCAAAGCTACAGATGATGATCCTCGACACCCCATCAAAGACGCTCTATGCACAGATCACCAAATCGGGGAGTGGAGAAATCGCCAAATTCAAGTCTGAACTTGACGGCTTCCTCGCCGAGTACGGCGTCAGGGGCTTCACCCGCGAGATATACTACCCGCGCTGGGGCGACGAGCCCGCCTACGTGTTTGATATCCTCAAGTCGCTCGCCTCCGGCGACATCATCGACATCGAAGCGGCCGAGGAGAGTAGCGACAAGCTGAGGATGAAGACGGAGGAGGCCGTTAAGAAGGAAATTAAAGGGCAGTTCCTCGGCTTCGCAAAGTGGGGCCTCCTCTCGGGCATCCTCGGGAGCGCGCGCCGATACATCGTGTTCAGGGAACAACAGCGCTTCAATCTCGACAAATGGATTACCATGGATAGAAGGCTCCACCTCGCCATCGGCAATAGGCTTGTAGAAGCTGGTGCCCTCACTCAGCCATCAGACATCTTCTTCCTAACAAAGAGCGATATCAGGAGCCTCGCAGCTGGTAATGCGGCCGAAGGGCTGCGATCCATTATCGAGGAGAGAAGGAGGGACTTCTTCAAGTACGAGAACACGACGCCGCCCAAGTTCCTGCAGGGGTACAGGGAGTTCAATGATCCACCCCCTACCGGGGTAGGCTCCTTCAAGGGGATACCCGCCAGCCAAGGCGTGTTGACAGCCACCATCCGCGTCCTCGGAAGCATCGAGGATATATGGCAGGTCCAGGCGGGTGAGATACTCGTCGTGCCCCGAACTGACCCAGGGTGGACACCCGTCTTCAGCAAGATAGGCGGCCTCATCACGGAGACCGGCGGGATACTCAGCCACGGCGCGGTCGTTTGCCGGGAATACAGCATCCCCGCCGTGACAAACGTCCATGACGCGTGCAGGGTCTTCAAGACCGGTCAGAGGGTAACGATAGACGGGGTGAAGGGGGAGATTACACTTGAGCAATAAATCGATGGAACCAACGACACACAAGCCCGGCAAGCACCGTGAGTGGAACGAGAGCTACTACCTCTGCTTCAGCGACAGGCGGAACGGCTTAAGCGGAATGACGCGCCTCGGCTTCAAGCCAAACAAGAACGAAGCTACGACTTTCCTACTACTCTTCCTCCCAGACGGCTCGGTGGCGGGCTTCCAGGCAAATGAGAATATGGGCGGGTACCCAGAGAGACTCGAGGCGGCGGGGATGACACATGAGAGGCGCCCAGACGGCTCGTGGCGCTACAGCTTCCAAGGAAGAATGGCAGTGGTGAAGAACCCATCTGACTTCCCCAGAATCAGGGAGAACCCCTCCCTCATCTCTGCGATAGCACCCGTCACTTTACACCTCAAGTTCCAACCCCTCCAGCCCACATACGAATACAGCGAGAACATGACCCCGGAATCCCTTGAGATCGGTAAGAAGAGTGGGGACGAGCACTGGGAGCAGATAGCGAAGATCAACGGTGAGATAAGGGTCGGGGAGCAGGTCTTTGTCCTCCGCGATGTCATAGGGGAACGCGACCACACCCACGGCGTCCGCGACTGGACCGGTATAGGCAACTGGCTCTACTACGTCGTCTGGTTCAATGAGAGCCTAGCAATAAACCCCGCAGCCATCGTCCTCGACGACGGCCGCATAAGCGTAGGCGGCTTCCTATGGAAGGGGGGAGTCAACGTCCCGATAGTCGGCTTGAGGATCGTCGACCAGAGGTTCAAGGACGGGATACTCCCTCTAAGCTCAGTGCTGGAATTAACCGACTCGAACGGCGACAAGCACATACTCAGGGGTAAGGCTGGACCAGTCGTGCCCCTCCCATTTATAGACGAGCATGGGAAGGTCTCCGTACTCGCCCAGAGCTTCGGGGAGTTCGAGTTAGACGGTGTCACGGGTGGATACGGGACATACGAGACCCTAAGGGTCGGTAATAGGCAGTAAGCCGCGGCCTCAGATGTGGGTGTAATACCTCATCAGCAGGCGCGTCACGTCGATGGTGGAGATAATGCCCGTGAGTTTCCCCTCACCGTCGACTATGAAGCAGTGATCCTCTTGTCCTTCTATCATCTTCTCGATCACATTCATCACGGGCTCACCCTCAACGAAGACAAGGGGCGGCTGCAACTCTATTGTGCTAAGCGGGTTATCGAGAGCTGTCTTCGATAGGAAGGCTAGGCCTTCGAGGGTGGCGTAGCCTATGACCATCTCGTCCGCGTCGACTACGGGCATGAGCCTGAAGCTCGTCTTTCCGAATGCCTCCAGGGCCTCCCTGATGCTGATGTCGGAGCGAAGCCTGATGGGGTTCCGGGTCGCAATGTCTCTCGCTGCGAGTTTCTCAAGCTCCTTCGGTCTGGTCCTCGTGACCTTGTAGTAGAACCTCTCGAGGGCGAGCTCCTCCTGGTTTACCTTGTTCGTAGGCTGGATGGGATAGAAGCTGTAGGCGCCCGAGACGAAGAAGCAGACAACAGTCGATAGGATTATCGGTATTAGGGTGTGGGGCCCGAAGACTTCGGCAATGAAGACGATGGGTGTGAGCATCATCTTATGCACCCCGGCGGAGAATGCGGCCATACCCATTAGTATGAAGATAGGCGTCATCGAGGGCATCAGGGCGGTGCCAACTATTGCACCCCAGGCTCCACCCAACAGCAGCGTGGGTAGGAAGAGGCCTCCCGTCCCGCCAAAATTCATCGATATACTCGTCGAAAGTGTTCGGAGCAGGAGGACGACGCCGAGCGTCATTAGAGAACCGCCTATCATCAGGGGGACCATCTGGTAACCTGGGCCAACGGACTGGGGTGCTACGTAGCCCATCGCACCCAGAAGAATGCCACCGATGAGGAGCATCAGAGGGTAGCCGCCACGCGTAACGATCTGCCTCGCGAGCTTCTCACAGGCACCATAGACACCAGTGAAGAGGAATACTACTCCGCTGGTGGCGAGCCCGAAGACCATGGAGATCGGCAACCAGACTATTGGCAAGGCTGCAACATCGAGCTGGAGGTTAGGGACAAGGCTGGGAGCCCCCACCGCCACGGAGACGAGGTACGCTGTTGAGCTCGCTATCGCGGCCTCGATGAATGATTCCTTCTCGAGGTCCCTCCGGTAAGGGAGCTCGAGGGCGAAGAGGAGCCCCGTTAGGGGTGTCTTGAAGCTCGCCGAGAAGCCCGCGGCTACGCCTATCATGAGCGCCTTACCGGGCTCCATCCTGAGGTGGAGAATCTTGTTCAACCAGCTTGAGAACCCTCCTGAGATGACCATCGATGGCCCCTCCGGCCCAGAAGAACCGCCGAAGATCGATGTAGCTATCCCCGAGACTGTCTTCACGATTGCCTCCCTGGGCATCATCCCACTTGGCGCCATGTGGAAGACCTCGAGTATCATGTGGAAGCTGCTCTTCGGCGTCCTGTACCAAGCGAGTAGGTGAATGAGGAAGTAGCTGAGGACGAGGCCGGTGAAGGGAAAGACAAAGAACAGGGTCGGGGTCTTCAAAGCGTCCTGGTAGAATGTCTCCCAGGAGTAGTAGACGAGGCTGTTTATCAACGAGGCGGCTACGCCGGCAACAACACCGGTAGCGATGGGCAGTAGCCACCAGGAAAAATTTGACCGTCTCGTCAGCCATCAACCCTTATTAATCCTGCGAGACTCCATAATTATTTATAGTAGTCCATTTTTAATCCAACTGTTCATGGATT
>CAZIKD010000063.1:0-9582 GCA_964539725.1 uncultured Candidatus Bathyarchaeia archaeon
CGCCTCCGTCGGATCGAAGCCGCCGACTATGGGCGGAAGACGCTCGACGCGCCAAAAGGCTTACCACTGTGTGTAGATAAAAACGTTATGTTTTCTAAATAAGGAGTGAATCACCGGGGACTCGGGTGAATCTGTAGGTCACAGTTAGGATTTCGAATGTTTTTTAATCGTGGATAATCGATTCGGCGCGGAAGAGATGTTAGATGGAGAAATATGAAGCAGAGACTTCTAAACTTTAAGAAGTTGATAAGGATATAATTGCTCCTACCGTTAAGTTAAGAATTTAAAAAATGTGGTAGGATGAAATCATCAGCTACCCTCTACTTCCCATAATAGAGGCAAAAAAAGGGGAGCCCTTAGGCCAGTTAGCGTCCGATTTCAGCGTCAAAGAACAGTATCTTTAATTAAATGACGGGTTTTGATATGTATGGGATTTGAATTGTCTAACATTGTAATCAAGCCCGAAGTAAGCCTCGGGGACCAATTCACGGTCCTCGTATTGAAGGGAAAAGCAGATAGTTTAATTAGCCGCATGCACGACGGTCGAGTCATTCTCTTTAACCGTGAGAACCCAATCTTCAACGATCTTGAGCCGGGGATGCTGGTGGAGGTGAGGGTAAGCTTCATCGCTCAGAACTATATTATAGTCGACCCAGTCGCGCCGCCCGAAAGCGGCGTCGAGGCAGTTAAGGTAGGCCTCCAGATGGTCTCAGAGACAGAGAACTGGGAGAACGCTGTCATAGCGAGGGCCATCCTCCATGTAATCGAGCAACTCGAGACGGATTAAGCAACCACCGTTTTTTCTTCTTTTTTTTCCGAACGTTCTCACCTTATTTAGGAGATTAGAGAAGCGGTGAGGGTTCGGGTCCTAAATAGGTTCGGACAATGTGCATGCGTGAGCGACACCGGTGATTTCAGCGCTCTGATTAGCGAATAGAAGGGCAGTGGCCTTGTCCAGTTCTCTCCCTCATCTGAATATTAGGGCGGCCTTGTTCTCGAGTCTCATAAATTGGTGTTTGCCCTCGAGCCTAAAGCGGCTGTCAGATAGTAGTCTCTGTGCCGAGTCCGAGTAAGCGGTTTAGCCAGCCCGCTCCAAATAAAAGCAAGTAGACAAGTGGGTGAAGGCGACCACGCCGACGATTGTTATTAAGGTGGGTACAATGTGAATTTCCCTCTCTCTATCCATATCGATCTATGGGGGGCGTTGTAGGCGTTTCAAGGTTTTCCACGGCAAATCTTTTTCACCCGTTATAGTAAGAAGCGTTTGGTGTATCCTATTGGCCGACCCTTTGACTCTACTGAAGAGGGAGAGAATAGTTGAACTCGTCGAGGAGATGGTCTCCATCCCCTCCATAACTAACAAGGAAGGTGCCATGTCCGATTGGACCCATAAGAGGCTAAGGGAACTGGGTCTAGAGGTTAGGAGGCTCCCAGTCGAGGAGTCGGGGGACACTGTGGTCGGGTGGCTCGACTCGCCGCGTAAGGGACCTTCGATGATGCTCAACTTCCATATGGATACTTTCGACGCATTTAGGGGCTGGGTGACTGACCCCTTCAAGCCCGTCGTCAAGGATGGGCGTATATACGGGCTTGGCGCTCACGACATGAAGGGGGGCGGTGCCTGTCTGATTGCAGCCGTCGAGGCTATCGTAGAGTCGGGGGTCAAACTCAGGGGTAAACTCATCGTCTCGAGTACCTCCGATGAGGAGAACTGGAGCCGGGGAGCGCACGCTCTCATTAAGAGTGGTTACCTGAAGGACTGCGAGTACTGTATCGTCCCCGAGCCTTCCACATCAGGGACACTGACTATCGGCGAGCGCGGGAGACACGTGTTCCATCTCACCTTCCACGGTGAATCCGTGAGCGCCGCGTATGATAAGGGTGTGAATGCTGTCGTCGATGCCTCGAAGGTGGCAGTTGCCCTCACCCAACTCGACAAGGCCGAAATAGGGTACAACGAGGATTATGAGTTAGGAGGTAGCCTCTGCGTCATCGGTCTGAAGGGAGGGGGCACAATGATTTATGTGCCTGAGATCGCTGAGCTCTGGGTCGATAGACATATCCTGCCAGGGCAGACTGTGGACTGGGCGGCGGAGCAGATCAGGGCGGTAGTTGGCAAAGCCGGCATAGATGGCACCTACGAAATCACTTGGGACGAGCGCCCGACTCCTGCGCCACTCAGCTTCATAGTACCCAAGAATTCAAAGCTTGTCAAAACTGTGACGAGAAACCTCGAGCTTGAGACGGGTTGGCGGGTGCGACACGTTCTAGCGAGGAGCGTGGCGGACACGAATCACTTCGCCGTCCATGGTGGTGTGCCAACGTTAATCTGCGGCCCGACGGGGGGAAACACCTGCGAGGCGAATGAGTGGGTAGACTTCGATTCGCTGCTACCGACTTCTAGGACGTTGGTGAGGTCGGTGACTGATCTTCTAGGAGTGATGTAGATCCTCCGCGACTCTTGCTCACCCGTTTTCCTCGATAATGTCCCGGGCGATGCCCGTCGCTGAGAGGATATACTTGGTGCAGTTGTGAACCCAGAGGTTCCTCTTGTTGAACTCTTCGTAATCAGAGGGGTTGGCGATGTCGAGGCCTAGGAGGGCAGGACACCTCAACTCACCGTGTTCCTCCCTGAACCTTTCGAGTAGCTCTGTCGAGTACCAGTACGGGTGGCGGTCCCTTATCGGCTCAACCTTGTCTCTGCCGTACCTCATGCTTAAGCCCATCACAGCCCCTGTGACGGCGCCGCACATCTCCCCACTACGACCGACCCCAGCGCCGAATCCTGTCGCGATCCTTGGGACTAGCGAGCTTTCGATGCCCTGGCAACGAGCCAGGGCCATGAGGCAGGACTCGGAGCAGAGGAACCTCTGCTCTGCGTAGGAATCCGCTAGTTTGAGCGTCTCTCCCTTGGACAGCATAGGCATCTATTCTTGGATCGCTACTGTAGGTGAATTGGTTTGTGGTCGACCATACGAGATTGAAGTCCACATGGTCTCGACTTCGATGAGGTTCCATGTCATTGATTACCGATTCCGCAGGGGATGCAGCTTATGAAGATGAAAGTTTAGGTTGGGACGGTTTGTGGTCAAAGATCTTTCAAGGGCTATTTATGGTGGCCTCCTCGTTTGTATGCGTTGTATCCCAGCCCCAGGTGCGGTTACCACCAGAGCTCGTAGCGCATCTGCTTCCTACGGACGCCGAGGCCACGTAGTGTGTCAACGAGCTCGTGTATCATCTGGGACGGGCCGCAGATGTAGTGGAGAGCCTCTGGGTCGACCCCTGACTCTCGAATGAGATCTGCGTTGATCTTGCCCACATGCCCACTCCAGCCCTTGGTCTCATCCGTCACCGTGAGGAGTGCCTTCATCCTTGGGTCGCGGCGCGTTATTAACTCGATCTCCTCCCGGAAGACGAGCTCTGATGAACTGCTAGCGCTGTAAATGAGGGTGGCGGAGGCATCTGGGTCGCCCCCGGCTATGTACCTGAATATGCTCATATGCGGGGCGATACCTATTCCTCCGGCGATGAGGCAGACTTTTTTCGCTGCCCCCGCCTCATAGAATATCTCACCGTGGCCACCGTCGATGTGGACAACCTCCCCCTCACACGCGTCCGAGTGTATGTGTTTCGTGACAGGGTTCTCTCCCACCCTCTTGATAGCGAGTTCGAAATTACCGCGTGTCAGAGGGGAACTCGTCATAGAATACCCAGCGACCTTTCTCTCCCCCGCGAGGTCTGCGTAGAAGTCTATCCACTGACCGGCCTTGAAGCTGAACTCACCCTGCGGCTCGATTCGTAGGGTCTTGATGGTGGGGGTTGCTTGTGTTATATTCTTGATGACGGCGGGAATCATGGAGTTGTATATGCCATCGCGGGGTAAAAAGGGGGGTAACCATCAGCCAAGCTTCTCGGTGGCGGCCTCGATTCTGTTAAGGGCATCATTCATTATCGCCTCGCTGGTGGCGTGTGTGAATCCTTCTACAAACGCATGCGAAAGAGTCGGAGTGCCTTCGTGCGTGCAGACTGGTGTGAAGACCGTCCCATTAATACGAAGAACCACCATTCACGCGCGCGATTTGATAGAGTATTTCTAGTTGCGTCCCACATATTAAATCATGATTGTTCATATAGACGCCCCACCGTCGAGCATCCTCATACAGAAAAGGGTGAAGAATGACACTGGGGAAGAGTTCTTATTAATTACCCAAATCAACGGTGTGCGATTTACGAAGCTTTCAGAGTTTGACTCTTATTTTAACGAAGTGAATAAAGGGGTTGGGTCGACGGGGGTAACAAGGAGGATTGTTGACTCGAACTTTATTATTGTCCCTATGCGGGTGATCCGGGACTTCCTAGCGGAGCCTGACTAACCCGGTGTGACAAGGGATAGATATAAAGATTTGAAGATGTGATTAGTCGCAGAATGGATGAAAGAGCACTCTCCTTCAGGGATTATCTTGGAAAGGCTGAGGTTAAGCTCGGCTCTTCCCTTGGTGGGAGGTGTAGGATCGCTGTTTATCACGAAATGAACAAAGACCTCTTGAAGATCGTCGGTGAGATCGAGGATGAGAGGTTCAGGAGCGAGCTTAGATATAGCGAGAGGGAGTTGACGAATCGCTCCAAGAAGCGTGGTTTCACCTGTTTCATAGTCTATCTGGAGGAGAGGCCGGTGGCTTTCGTCTTCGGTTTCGATGACTCCGAGGAGGGGGCCTACTACTCTGACAGCGCCGCGACCCTCATAGAGAGAAGGGGAGTAGGCTCGATCCTCACAGCCCTTGAGATGCTCTACTGTTTGGAGATGGGTTACCGATCTGAGAGGATGATCACAGAGGAGCTGGATGAGTCCGGGCGTAGGCTCAGAGAGTATTGGGAGAGGTTCGGCTTCAGGGTGACAGAGGTTAACCCAAAGATAGGTGTGCAGATGAGGCTGGAGCTGGTCCCTGAGATAGTGTCGGACATGTGCATCAAGTACATCGGGGCTTGAGGCTCCCCCGGAAGTTTAATTAGCATTCGCGGCTTCTTCCCTTCATAGTTCTCAGAGTCGGCCACAGGGGCGCCGTGCGCGCGGAGGACATTATCAGGGTCGTAGGTTGGGCGTGGACAGCATCATCTCCGACTATCCTAAAAAAGTCATCTAGATGCTTTCCACAGATAACTACATGTTGGGTTGTATTACCAACTTTGATAACTTATTCTAAAGATGCGAGGCAACATTATAAAAATTGGATTAACAATCATGAATGACGTGAGTCTTCAAGTCCCAGCTTTGCGAGACGGACTCGCAAAGGCCGAGATTAAGTTAGGCAACGTTTTAGGCAGCGAGTGCAGGATAACGGTCCACCACGATTTTCCCAAGGGTTTGGCCCAAGTTGTCGAGGAGATCGAGAATAGGAAATTCAGGAGTGAACTCCAATACACATTTAATGAACTCGTCGAACGGTCGAAGCGGCCCGGGTTCACATGCATCCTTTTCACCCTCGATGGTGAACCCTTCGCCTTCGATCTCGGATATAGCGACGTAGAGGAGGGCGCTTACTTCGGGGACAGCGCGGCGACCCTCATCGAGAGGAAAGGAGTTGGAGCGGTGTTGACCGCCCTGGACGCGCTCTATTGCTGGGATGCTGGATACAAGTCGGTGAAGATGATAACCGAGGAGGAGGACCAGACGGGGCACCGATTGAGGGAGTACTGGGAGAGATTCGGCTTCAGGGTAACGGGTGTTGATTCAAAAGTTGGCGTCGAGATGAGGCTTGATCTAACCCCTGCGAACGTCAAGGCCCTCTGCGATAAGTACATCGGATAGAAGGATCGGGGTGCCTACCCTTACTGGCTAGTATCCTCCGTCGATGAGGATATCCGTCCCCGTAATGTAACCAGCCTCCTGCGAGCAGAGGTAGACAGCAAGCTTCGCCACATCCTTCACATCGCCCCAGTAACCGAGAGGGATGCGTGAGACGAGGTTATCGTTTGATTCAGAGTCACTCCAGATAGGTTTCGTCAGCTCTGTCTCAAACCAGCCTGGGCTTATCCCGTTGACCGTGATTTTCTCCTGCGCAAGCTCCAACGCAAGCGCCCTAGTGATGCCGAGGCGCGCGCGCCGAGACCAGGGAGCGGCACAACAGACGTTTTAAGCCCACGTGGCCCCTGAGAGGATCAGTGAGTTACGGGTGCCCGGCGGATACGTTCTGGGAGTGGACGGCGGTGGCACGGCTACCCGGGCTGTCATAATGTCAACGGACGGCGAGTTGGCGTACGGCGGCAGGGCTGGCCCTTCCAATCCTATCACAGTGGGCGTGGATCGGGCTCTAGCCAATATACTGAGAGCCGTGGAAGCAGCCTCGGAGGCGGGAAACGTCAGCAGGTTCATGGCTAGCAGGCTCGGTATAGCCGGCACAGATAGGTCCCGGCTGAGGCGGGGGCTACTGGCCGGCCTCCCGGCATCCTACGGCGACGCGGCCATCATATCTGATGCAGCATCGGCCCTAGCTGGCGCCACGGGTCTCAGACCCGGCGTCGTCGTCATCGCCGGCACAGGCTCCATAGTCTACGGGGAGAACCAGGCCGGAGAGCATGCCCGGGCAGGCGGGTGGGGTTGGAGGCTGGAAGACGAGGGCAGCGGCTATACCATAGGCGCTAACGCTATAATGGCGGCTCTGAGGGCTTACGACGGCCGCGGTCCCCGGACAGCCCTGGCGGCGAAGATACTGGGCCGCCTAAGCCTCGGCTCCATGGAGGACATCGTCGACTGGGTCTACAGCCCAGGGAGGGAGCCCCGGGACATAGCGTACCTTGTGCCCTTGGTCCGGGAGGCCGAGGCGGAGGGCGACGAAGCGGCGCGACTGGTCATGGCCGGGGCGGGTGCGGAGCTGGGCCTCGTTGCCGGTGCTGTCATCAAGCGCCTCGACCTCAGGGGGGAGTTCTTGTTGTCCCTCAATGGCGGCGTATTCAAGCAGCCCAGCGTTTATATCATGGCCTTCGAGGAGGCTGTGAGGAGGGAGGCGCCCGACTGCATCCTCATCCGGCCCAGAATGCCACCAGCGCTGGGCTCCGCCCTCTTAGCCCTGAGGGCCGCCGGTGTTAGGGTAGACGAGGGGCTCCTATCAAAGGTCGAGAATAGCTTTGGGAGGCTGGTGGACGCAGATGACTAAGACCACCGAGGCCGTGAACCCCGCATCCAGGGGCATCGACGCCAAGCCTCTCGGCGAGGTGCTCAGGGTCATCAGCATCGAGGACACACTGACGGCGGGGGCCGTTGCGGCTCAGCTCCCCGCCATCGAGAGGGCTGTAGAGAAGGTCATTGGCACCATCCGGAGAGGTGGCAGGGTCTTCATGGTGGGGGCTGGGACCAGTGGCCGACTATGCGTGATGGAGGCCGCCGAGGTCCCGCCCACCTTCGGGGTGCCCTCCGATCTGTTCCAGGGCGTGGTGGCCGGCGGCGTCCCAGCCCTCAGCGGGTCCGTAGAGGCTGCAGAGGACGCCCCCGAAGCTGCTCGGGCAGAGCTTCGGCGCCGCGGCCTGGGATCCCTCGACTTGGTGCTGGGCGTGGCCGCCTCAGGGGGTACACCTTACACCCTTGGGGCTGTCCGCTACGCCCGAGAGGTGAGCGCTACCACTGTGGGTCTCTCCTGCAACGCGGGCTCGGAGCTGTCACGGCTAGTGGACGCTCCCATAGAGGTTGTGGTGGGGCCGGAGGCTGTGGCGGGTTCCACCCGGATGAAGGCGGGGACGGCTCAGAAGATGGTGCTCAACATGGTTACAACGGCCGCCATGATCCGGCTGGGCAGGGTCTACGACGGCTACATGGTGGGTGTCCGAGCCTCTAATGCGAAGCTGGCAGACAGGAGCAGGAGAACCCTGTCCAGTCTCACTGGGCTGGCATCTCTTGAGGCGGGGAGGGCGCTGGAGTTGGCCGGAGGCGATCTCAGGGTGGCATTGTTGATGACCCTCGCGAGGGCTGGGGCGGACGAGGCTCGGGAGGCCTTAGAGGGGTGGGTATCAGTGAGAGAGGCTCTGCGGAGGCTGGAAGCATGATTCCTGAGAGGGGTGTATCCTACTACGGTGTTGCCTACCCGGACCGCGCCGCTGAGGACTACGCGGAGATGGCCGACCACGGGTGTAACGCGGTGCTGCTGGCCGTCTCCGAGTTCGACTGGTGGTTCTGGAGGAAGAACGTTGTGAGGCTAGTAGACGTGGCCAAGGACTACGGATTCAAGGTGTATGTGGATCTCTGGGGCTGGGGGAAGACTCTGGCCGGGGAGCCTCCCAGCCTGTTCCTTATGAGTAGCATCGACGGAAGGCAGAGGGCCGCCTCGGGCAAGACCTACCATGCTACGTGCCTAAACCACGGCCCCTTCAGGGAACACCTTAGGCGCAGCATAGCGGAGGTCATCACCGAGACCAGCGTGGACGGCCTCTTCTGGGACGAACCCCACTACGCCAACTGGCACGACCCCGACTGGGCCTGTATCTGCCCCATATGTGCGGCGCTCTACAGGGACCTCTACGGGTGTGACATACCCTTGGAGCTGACCCCCGAGGTGGTGGAGTTCAGGGAGGACAGGGCTATCGGGTTCCTCAGGGAGCTGTCCGAGCACGTCAAGGAGACGGACTCCTCGGTGGACGTCACATGCTGTCTCCTCCCAACGGTGAGCCCCCTCATTGGCATCACCGACTGGGAGAAGGTGGCCTCCATCCCCGAGCTGGACACCCTGGCCACGGACCCCTATTACTTCCACACGGAGATGAACAGGGAACAGGGACTTCGCTTCTTCAGGGAGACTAGCGCCGATTGCTTAGAACTGGCCAGGAGGCATGGGAAGAGGAGCCAGCTGTGGCTCATGGCGTTCAGGGTCCCGGCTGGCCGTGAGGCCGAGCTGCTGGAGGCCGCCGACATAGCAGCGGAGCTGGGCGCGGACTCCCTCTTCGCTTGGCCCTACAGGGGCGGCGAGGGCAGCGTCATGGAGTCAGGCGACCCGCGGAGGGTCTGGGCCACCATAGGAGAAGTCTACAGGAGGCTCTCCGTCTGACCGTCAGGGCTGGCGTAGACGTGCTGCTGGAGGACCCCCGAGGATGCTTGGCGGGTCGCTCCGTCGGCCTAGTCACAAACCCAACGGGTGTAACCAGCCACTTGGAGTCCTCACTGGACGCCCTACACAGTCACCCCAACGTAGACCTGAAGGTCGTCTTCGGGCCGGAGCACGGCGCCAGGGGGGACATCCAGGACGCGCTGCCTGTGGGCGGCCACGTGGACGAGGCCACGGGGCTGCCCGTCCACAGTCTCTACGGCGAGTATAGAGCGCCGAACCCGGAGCTTCTGGACGGCCTGGACGCCTTAGTCTTCGACATCCAGGACTGTGGCGTCAGGTTCTACACCTATGTCTCGACGCTGACCCACTGTATGGAGGCGGCCCATCGCGATGGCCTAGGCGTGGTGGTCCTCGACAGGCCGAACCCCATCAACGGGCTGGGCGTTGAGGGCGGCGTACTAGAGCCCGGGTTCGAGTCCTTCGTAGGCCTCCACCCCGTCCCGTTCAGGCACGGCCTCACCGTGGGGGAGCTGGCCTCACTCATTAACGAGAA
>CAZIKD010000064.1:0-9558 GCA_964539725.1 uncultured Candidatus Bathyarchaeia archaeon
ATGCAGGACTAAAGGCTGATACAAGGAATGGGGGTGCAGGCGGGGCAGCCTGAGCTATATTCTGTTTAACCTCTACTTCATCGAAGTGTGATTCGTCTGAGGAGTCGCAATAGCATCGGTGATAACTCAACTTCCTAGAATCAATCATCCACAATTCACTGGTTGCAATCAGGTGGAAGTGAGGATAAGGCTATGGAGAAGTCACAGATCTGGATCGAACGCGCGCGCGAATCCGAGGGTTCACGGTATGGCCGGCGGGTAGCTTCCCTGGATTTTGCGGAGCTCCCGGAGGATGAAGTCGCGGACCTCCTCGTAGAAGGTTATCCCCTCCAGCTTTTCGTCGGGTCCGTTTTCGGGGGTGTTCCCCGCGGTCTCTATGTGGATGGTTCCGAGGTGGAAGAGCCTGTCGAAGACTCCTGCGCGGCTCCCTATGTTCGTTATTGTTCGGAACGGTATGTGATTCTCGGATATCGTGAAGACTCCCCTCTTCACGTATATCTCCGGCATCGAGCCCCCCGACTCCGCCTTCACGGAGTACTCCAGGCTCTCGACGGCGAACCAGAGCCAGACGAGCGTCGGCACGTACAATACATGGCCCAGGAGGAAGCTCCACGTGAGGACCGGCCAGCCCCATTCGCCTATGATCTGGCCCGCTGAACCGGCGCCTGGAACGAAGAGCGTGGCGGCGTGGGCGGCCAGGATGAAGGCCAGGTTGGCCGCCGCCCACGCTGTGAGCAGCGCCGCCTCGTATTTGACCGCCTTCTTGTAGAAGAACGCCCGGGATGGGTGGAATATGTGGCCGCTCTTGATGTTCTCGACAGGCGGCCTGATCACCTTAACGTCTACTTTACCCATTTTTTTCTCCTCCGCGGCTCCTCTGATACCTCGGTACCTCCTTGGCTGCGAGCTTTTCGAAGACGAGGGTGCTCCGCTCCGCGTGAGGGAGCGCGCGTTCCTCATCGCTGAGGTGTATCCCGTACTCCTCCTCCACGGTGTTGAGGGTGTCAGCGCAGTCCGCCTCCTTCGGGCACCGGGAGCAGGGGGTCCCGGCGTAGCTGCTGTGTCTGTACCAGACGATGATCCCCTGCCTCTCAGTGTACGCGATGTAGACTTGCGCGTTCGCCTGGTAGTCGAATCCGAGAAGCAGCCCGTGGTAGTCGAGAACCTTCTCCACGTCGAGGCGGTGGCTCTCCGCGTACTCCTTGAGCGCTCCCTCGATCTTGCTGCGTGCGCGGTTGAGTACACGGCTCACGTAGGCCGGCGTCCAGCCCTCATCGGCGTCCTCAGCGATCATGCTGGTCGGCTTCCCCTGCTGGAACATCAGCCAGACCTTCGCCTCGTCGCTCGACAGGAGACTCACCGTAACGCCCTCCCACCCGCAGGTTTACGATTCATCTGGGTGTCTTTCTCCTCAGCCTATAGGTTTGCCGGTCAGAGGCTCCTGAGCGCCTCAACCGGGTTTAGCTTCGCGGCGCGCCACGCCGGGTAGATTCCGCTGACTATGCAGACCAATGCGGCGAAGAGCACCACCATGCCTCCGAGGCTGAGGTTTGCGTGGACGGGCATGCTGATCAGTTGCCCGACGGCCTCCCCCGCCGCAGATCCGAGGAGGACGCCTCCGGCTCCCCCCACGACGCCGGTGAGGAAGGCTTCGCTGAGGAACAGCAGGAGGACGTCTAGGCTCTTGGCGCCGAGAGCCTTCATTATTCCGATCTCTTGGGTCCTCTCCATGACACTGATAGTCATGGTGTTGATGATGCCGACGCCCGCTACGATCAGGCTGATGGCGGCGATCCCGCCTAGCACCGCCTGTATGCTTCCGAGGATGCTGCTCACCAGCTCTTGGGCTGTCTCCTGTGTCATAGCTGATACCTTGTCGCCGCGCTCCTCCTTGAGGGCGTCTAAGAACAAAGGCATGTTCTCAACATTGTCGACCTTGAGGGTGATGTACGCTATCTCTCCGCCTGTATCTAGGAACTGCTGGGCGGTGCGGAAGGGAACCATGATTGAGTTGTCGTCGTTGCTGCTCTGCCCGGCGAATCCACCCACCTTCTCCATGATCCCCACTATCTTGAGGGTGACCTCCTTGGTTTCTCCTCTGATCTTGGTGGTGATCTTGATCCTGTCCCCAACTCTATACTGCTGTTTATCGCTTTTAGGGGGGTAGGCGATCTCCCACCCTATCACGGCTGAGGCGTCGTCGGTGCGGCGAAGGGCACGCCCATCGACGATCTCCATGCGGCTGTAGATCTGGAAGTAGACGTCTTCGACCCCGTAGAGGTAGGCGACCTTCTCTCCCCGGCTCGTCATGTACCGCACCACGTCGTTTCCGATTATTGGACTTATTATTTCAACGTGGGGGAGCCTCTCGAAGTCTCGAAGGTCCTTCCAGTCGAAGGAGTCCATACCCAGCGCCGCTGCGGCGTCGAGCTGCCCAGGGATTAGCATAACGCTCGTGGGGCCCATCATCTCCAATTGGCTTCGCACCTGCTCGTCGAGCCCCTGGGTTAAGCTAATGAGCCCCATAACAGCGGCACAACCGATCATTATGCCTATGAGATTCAAAGCGAATCGGAATTTTCTTGATCGGACGGTGTTCCACGCGAATCCTACGATGTCAATGGGCTTCAACAGAGCTCACCAATTGCAGCCCGAATAGGCGCCTCAACCAACCCCACACACCGTCGTCACTCGTCTTCGCTGGTACAGTTATTGATTGTATGACCTGCAATGGGACGCTGATCGTCTTGCTCTGCTCGAGGTTCCTGCTATTCAGGTAGGTGACTTGGAACCTGAGGTCGTACTCGCCTGTCGCTGAGTCGTCGTCTATCTTGAACTGTATTGTGAATGGCACCGGGCTGTCAGGATCAATTGCACCAATGTACTCGCTACTGCCAGATACAAGTTGAACTGGGCCCTCGGAGATGACCCCGATCGAGGCGAACTCGACTTTACCGGTCCCCACTAGTAAAAGATCCCCCTCGAATATCGTGGTGGAGCCCTTCTCTGCCACTATCAATGTGTCCTCTATGAGGGAAAACATGACGAGATTCTCGACGGGGACCGTTATAGTCTCGGTCACCTTCTGCGCTACACCCTTTGAATCAATGTAGTTGATACTCACAGCGAGAGGTATATTGCCGGCAGAAGCTTTCCCGCTCAGTAGAAGATCATAGGATAACTTCTCAGTTTCTCCTGCGGATAAGTCGCCTAAGGAGACGGTGGTCTGAGTCATGGGGGAAACGAGGCTGCTCACGTCCATGGATATTACAGCCTTGGCGTTAGAGATCGACGCGCCGACGCATGACACTTCGAGGCTCAGGCTAAACTCTTCACCGGGAAGGACAATGCGTGGAGCCAGGTTCTTCACCGTAACCACGGGGCTCCTAGATACGGATGCTTCAGCAGCCTCCAAGGGAATGATTATCATCTGCTTGAGTTCTATTCCAAAGGTGTAGGTATACCAAACCTGCGCCGTAATCGAATAGGCGCCTATTGGCATGTTCTCTAGGCATTTGATAGAGACATTGTAAGTTAGTGAAGCACCGGGCTTCAATTCGGATATCTGATAATTGATCTGATCAATTACTGACAAAAAAAGGGGGTTAGTGGAGCTTAAAGTGATGTCAATGTTTTGAGTACTCACTTTCGCTATGTTCTGAACAGTCAATGATAGTTTATTTTCTGAACCAAGTGTTATTTTATCATTGGACGCAGTGATCTTTATCATTGGAAGCATTGGTTTATCAACGATGATTGAAAGTGGGATCGTAACGGCGACAATCCCACGTCCAGTGCGCAGATAACTAAGCGTCATCGAGAGAGGATAAGCGCCAACGACGACACTCTGATCCACCATGACGAGAACATCGTAGCCAGCGGACTCGCCCCGCTCAATTATGTTAATGACTTTCTGTGACCCATTAATTATGGATACTCCAGGGGTCGCTGAGCTAAGCAATGCCTCAATCTCGGTAACGTCATAGTCTCCACCATTATACAGATTGATGCCGATGTTGCCCTTGCCTCCAGCTGCGAGGTCCGTGTTTTTAGTTGTAACCTGGAGGTGGGGGGTGTAGTTATCCGCGTAGATTGATACGATCTGGCCTGCCGTGAGGCAGACGAGCAGGATGGGTATCAGATGCTTCTTCACATTCATTTTTTATCACTTAAGCCGTTTTTCACCGACTATTGCTCCGTCTCTTATCTGGACCAGCCTATCTGTGGCCTGCGCCACGCTTGGGTCATGGGTGATGAGTACGAAGGTCTTATCCTCTTCCAGATTTAGCTGTCGTAGGAGAGTCATTATTTCCTGCCCGGTCTTGGAGTCTAGGTTGCCCGTGAGCTCGTCGCATAGGAGGAGAGAGGGATTGTTTGCGAGGGCTCGGGCAATGGCGACGCGTTGTTGTTCTCCGCCACTAAGCTGGTTAGGGCGATGATCTGCGCGCTTGCCGAGGCCTATTGATTCAAGCAGCTTCTTCGCCTGCTCCTCCCGTCTTTTACTTGGTACGCCACTAATACTGAGGGGTAGCTCGACGTTACGTTGGGCGTCCATGCGCTGGATAAGGTTGAATTGTTGGAAGATGAAGCCGATCTCCTTGTTTCTTAAATCAGCGAGCTGGTTATC
This sequence comes from uncultured Candidatus Bathyarchaeia archaeon, assembly GCA_964539725.1. Classification (GTDB taxonomy): domain Archaea; phylum Thermoproteota; class Bathyarchaeia; order TCS64; family TCS64; genus UBA8941. The sequence goes on from CAZIKD010000064.1 coordinate 4,628, forward strand.
GTTTAGAGTACTGAGGTCCGTACCGTTGATGAATACTTTACCTGATGTGGGGCGGTCGAGGGCACCGATCATGTTGAGAAGGGTGGATTTACCGCTTCCCGAAGGACCCATTATTGCCATGAACTCGCCTCGGTCTACAGTTAGATTGACCTCCTTAAGGACTCGGAGTGTTTTATCTCCCTGTAGGTACTCCTTGACGAGGTCACGAGTTTCTAGGATCGGTTCTGGCACCTCATCACCTTTCTTGACCAAAATACGGTAAAAATTATCATTTAAAGGTTCCGATTCTTTACAGAGAAACAGTAAAGAAACAACTAATCAAGCGCGCGCATGGGTAGTTCACAATAATCCTGGGAGGGATCTAGAGAATGCTATCTTGAGCCCCGGGTTGATCCGGTTGATGAGTTCCCTGCAGTTCGGGTTCTCGGAGAGTCCGCGGATTAGTGCGTCCTCGGTGAGTATGGCGTCGCACCTGTTGATTGCGGATGATAGTATTACGCAGTCGAGGTAGTCGCCCAGGATGCTTCTGAGGCTGAGGGATGCCTTCAGGATCGCAGTCGAGCTCGGATCATCCATCTACGACTCACTCTTTTTAGCGGCGTCGAGGAAGACGACGTCGACCCTCATCACAGCTGACACGAGACTGTACGAGGCGTCGAAGGGATCCTTTGACTCCGAGCTCCTCGGTGAAACGTCAACTACCCACCCCTAAAGGGGTGGGCTTGTAGTTCAAGTTCCCATCCAGCGCGCGCGTTGAATGCAATTGTGCGCACTATCGAATTCTCATAATCCTCTGGCACTCACTACTGAGAGCCCAGCGGTCCCTCCTCTGTACCAGGGCACCCGATTTCACCAGCTTCCGACGAATACCATCATTGAAGACCTTACAGGGGGACACACCAGACTCCACCTTTCTAAGTTCAGCGGCGTAGTACTCCATGAGGTTTAAGTCGCTTCTCCTCTCAATTTCATTTATCTCTTCCTCATTCAGTACCGGTGAACACCTATCGGTCTGCGTAGATTTATGGGTCAACCCTCAACCGCCCTCGTCTACCATGTATATAGACGGCGCGCCACATATGGGCTTTAGCGCGTAAGTTAAAGCAATTTTTAATTTCGCGCGCGCTAATGAGATGAAGAGAATGGATAAACGTGAAATTATTCAGGGATTCGAAGCAGCGAGGGCTAAGACCTTTGTATACATGGCTCAGGCGCTAATCAGCGAACTGGGAGAAGTGAAAGGAAGAAAGAAAATATTAGAAACAGTGAGGATGATGAGCAAGTCTTCTGGTGAAGAAGCGCGTGTTTATTACACTGAGCATGGGTTAGAACCGAGCTGGAAGAATCATCGAGAATCTAATGCTCAGGTATATTCGTTGGCTTGGGATGGTGGTGTAATAGTCGATGAGCCCAATCGTAAAATTGTGGAATATAGTTACTGTCCATTGGGGGATGCATTCACTAAGCTAGGTCGATCAGCTGAGGAACTTGGTGATCTATATTGCGATGTTACTGATAACGCGTTCTGGAGTAGTTTTAATCCCGAGTGGATTGTTACACGTGAGAAGTCCTTTAGTAAAGATGGTGTCTGCAGATTGGTTTGGGTAAAAAGCTAGCCTTTCCTCGGCGCGTGGAAAGTGTGTGCTGGCCATAGTTTTATCCCCCTTCCTTCCGTGGTAAGTTCGTAGAATACAATTTACTTGTATTTCCCGGCCGCGCGCGCGAAGTTGATCGCGCCGAGTGATCTCTTCATCTAAACCAAAATGACGGTACGCGGATGTAAATTTGAATGTTACTTTTTCGCATGAGTGGCTAAGTTTCCATGCTTGCTATATGAATAAATATTAGTTTAAAATAACTCACTACCAGGTTCTACATTCAAAAGAAGAATGGCGGAACCTAGATCAATGGATAAGGTGTGGTTTACCAATGGGCACAGAAAAACCCGACGTAATAGACGTCCACATCCATGCCATGTACATCCAGGGCTTCGATATGCCCCTCCCACCAGGGATAAGATCCCATGCAACCTACGAGGAGGTCCGTGACACGGCCTTCCGCAATCCCCTTTTTTCTTTCTTCTCAGTCAGGTTTTCGGGCTCGTGGGGGGTTGTTCTTGAACCAGCGTCGAGGGATAGGTGACGTATTTGTTGAAATTGTCGATGCCCCAGGGGTATCTCCAGTAAAACCAGTTGAGGTTGCTGCAGAAGTCCGCTGTGAGTCCCTTTAAGCCATAGGTCTTGATCCACGTTGGGGGATGCCTCAGATTGCTGTTTGGGGTCTTGGCTTCTCCTAAGTCGATTTTTCCGCTGAGCAGTATCTGTAGCAGATCCTTTTTGCTCTGGCTAAAGATCCTTGTGAAGAGTTCAATCTCATTATCGGATACGAAGGGAATCGGTGTGTGGAAGTTTGCGAGTATGCCCACGTGAAGCCCTTTCTCCATCAGGTCTCCTTCAACCTTGTACCATAGCTCTCTGTAGTGGTAGTCGCTCACGATCCAGTTGGCTTTCCCGGTTTTCGCGTCTACCCAGACCTCGATCCGCTCCCAGTCTGAATGCGGTATGAGGGTTAACTCGTAACGCCAAAAGTAGATGTACCGTAGGACCCAGTATAGGGGTGTGTCGTCGCCTTTGAGCCAAAATGGTTTATCAGCTTCGTTTTTGAATGGTGTGACCGGGTTTTCCCCTTCGGTTCCCTTTTTATCGGTGTAGAGGTAAATGTTTGATACCTCGCATTCTCTATGTATGAAGATGTAGGCAACTGCTAGAATGACGGTGAATGAGACCAGCCACAATATTGTGTTGGTCCAAGGGCCGAGGCTCTCCTCTAAGATTTTTTCGAGGACCTTCTCATCGGTTTCTATGAGGATCTTGATGAAGTTGCTGATGGTTTTGGTTGTCGTTGTTATCATTTGGAAATAGAAGCCATAGAATAGGAGTACTATGATGTATATTGTGAAGAGCAGGATTCTCACGTCGGGTCTGTTGTTGAAGGTTTCTAATGATATTCTGTGGAGGATGTAAACAAGGTAGAGGGTGATTAGGGATAAGAGAATGCTTGTGGCAACGATTGGTTGGAGTCCGCTGAAGTCGTAGCCGTATATTGAGGCGTAATAATGGTACATGAAGTAAGCTAGTAAAGCTGATGCAACGATGTATGGGGCCCAGATCAGCCTCGATTTGATGAACCAGCCTAGGAATCTCGAGATCATCTCCTCGAAGGCGAGTCTGCCCGCTCCGCTGATCCTGTTGGATGTCGCCGGGATGTTGAGTATCGAGGGTCTGTAGATGCTGACAAGGTCCACGGGGTTGATTATTTCCTCGTATATTCTCTTGCCTGAGGAGATGTCGTATACGTCCCCGATCTTCAGGTTTCTACTCTGTTTTGTCTCTGTGTCTCTCTGCTTCGTATAGTTGATGTGCGCGAGCTCGGGCTTCGACTTGGTGGCGTGTTTAATCTGTTGCCTCCACCAGTTTCGGGCGGTTAGGTGGATGCGGGTAAGCTTCTGGTCTAGATCGTTGAACTCTCTTCGGGTGCTTTTGCCGAGAGTGTAGACACTCGACCAATAATCTCTGAAGACGTATGTTTCGCTGATTGGGCTCTCTACCAGTAGTCGGTCGGAGATGTAGCCCAATAAGCCGAAGAAGAGGCCGAAGGCTAAGAAGGCGAGTGTAGTGTAGATGATGTAGTAGACGTAGTACTCGGACTCGATTAGGTTTTGCCCAATCTTATAGTTAATAAACTGGTCGATCAGGAAGCCTATCCAGAAGGATGCAGAAAATGATAGACCGATCACGATCCCGCCGACTGGGCTTTGGCTGTTGAAGCTCAGCCCGGTGATCATTAAAATTACGATGGTGTAAAACAATATGAAGACGGCGTTAAACTCGTTTGGAGACATCTCATCCTTGATCATGGTTACAAAGATGAATCCGAAGAAGAATAGCGCGAAGTTTAGAAAGATGACTAGGCTGCTTTGGGTGAATTTGCCGTTTTCAGTCTTCATAGAGCCACCGGGCCAATTTATCTGTATTGGCTCATGGCTATTTGAAAGACTTACCATAGGCGTGCGAAGTAGGTTACCTGAATCTCCTCAATCGTTATCATTTCATTTCACCTTAGAAAAATCAGGTTGAACGTAGGATGAGGATCTCTCTCTATTCTCTCTGCCTCTCGTCTGTGTTGGTTTTCTCAGATCTGCATAGGTCTGCGCTCGCCTTGTCTCCAAGGCGTTATACCTGCTTGTTATACTCTGAGGTTCATCACGTAGCAGAACGCTGCTACGCATACCCCCAGGGCCCGGCGATGTAGCTCACCGACTGGAGCAGAGCTGAGTCAACCATTCATGTTCACGGCTGTGTATCGGGTGGGACTCAGGATAAGATTATTGTACATTAGATGAGGGTTATGCCAAAGCGCGCGCTAGATGAGGCGATGGAGGAGACCCGTGCCAGCGAGGGCTTGATACTGACCTTTGACCAGGAACGCGAGTTAGCCCACGGCGATGAGAATGTCACTGTGAAGACTGCCTGACAGTGGCTTCTCGAAAACGAGGCATCAGCTACCCACTCCTTCAGGGGCGGGTAGTTGACGAGGGAGTTCCTCTGGTGTTCAGCGGCTGGCGCCGCACATGAAGGTATGAATCAGCGCGCGCCTCGGATTAGTTTGTTGGTTAGAAAACTATGATATTGCTTCACAACATCTCCGGGGAAGGGATTGACGACGGTAATCTCCTTAACCTTGGAGAGTTCCTCGTCGAGAGTGTAGATTATCGTCGATCCTAGGCTTCTTGTCAGCGAAATAAGGTATCCGTCCCAAGACTCTATACTGTAGGCCAGGGCGTAGTCGAGGGCGTCTAGTGCGATCTTGGAGGAGATGATCGGGTAGAGTGAGGGGGACTCCGTTCGGAGGATGCCTTCGAGGACCCTTTT
>CAZIKD010000065.1:0-9520 GCA_964539725.1 uncultured Candidatus Bathyarchaeia archaeon
ACGATGACCGGCTTACCCGCGTCGTAGCACTTGGCGATGATCTTCTTCTGGAGCAAGGGGATGTCCCAGGGCGGTACCTCGATGCCGAGGTCGCCGCGTGCTACCATGATCCCGTCGCTGGCGTCAATGATCTCGTCGATGTTAGTGATGGCCTCGCCGTGCTCGACCTTGCTGATTATGGGCTGGTCGCCGTCCACCGCTTTGATCGCGTCCTTGACGTTTTCGACGTCCTTTCTGCTTCTGATGAATGAGGCGGCGAACCAGTCCGCGCCAGCTTGTACGCCGAACTCGATTCCCTTTATGTCTTGCTCGGTGGGTGGGTGGATGCTGAGGGATGCCCCGGGGGCGTTTACACCCTTGTGGCTGCTGGCCTCCCCACCGCTGACTACCTTGGCCTCGAAGCCCTTGAAGTCACCATCGACCTTGATGATGTCGAGTTCGATGAGGCCATCGTTTATGAAGATATGGCCGCCTGGGCGGATCTCGGCGGGGAGCTTCGCGTAGTTGATGGGGAGGTTAAGCCCTTCACCGATGGTGTTCTCCGTGGTGAACCTGACTGCGTCCCCCTCTCTGAGTTGGACGGGCTCCTTTAGCTCCCCGAGGCGTATCTTGGGGCCGGGTAGGTCTACGAGGACGGCGACGGTGCCGAGGCTCTTAATGGCGCGTATCGTGTTCCTGTGGTCGTCTAGGTTGCCGTGGCTGAGATTGACGCGTGCGACGTCCATCCCCTCCTCCGCCATTTCCCTGAGGATGTCGGGTCTCTTGCTCGCGGGCCCGATTGTGCAGATGATCTTGCTCCTCGCGTAACCGTCCATTTTCCTTCGAGCATCTATCGGGCGCTGGGTTCTTATCCTCTGCGCCTAGGATACCCTAGGACTCGAGTTGAGCTGCGCTGTGATCCTACACGCCCCAATCGGGGGTGGAAAGACCACAACTGCCCAGGCTGCGGCGGAGATGGCTAAGGCTGACGGGATCAAGGTAATGGGGATTCTCAGCAAGCGTGTCCTAGATGGGGGGGAGTATCCAAGCTACGACCTCCTCGAACTCGACACGGGGGAGACTATGCCCCTGGTAAAGCCAGCTGATGAGAAACATGGCGAGGACTGGGAGTCCTATGGTAACCCAAAATTCGTGTTCTCGAAGAATGGGCTATACTCCGCTAACCTCGCCCTCCAGAGGGCGGCTTCGGAGATGAGGGACGGGGTCATAGTCTTCGTCGATGAGTATGGCCGACTAGAGTCCCAGCGCAAGGGCATCCACGCTGGCGCCTTAATGGTCGCCGAGGCACTCAAACGAGGAGGAGTAGCGGTCTACCTATGTCGCGACGACAAGATCAACGAGGTCATCGACCTCCTCAGAGGGAGATCAGCCAGGGTCTTCAACCTCAAGGCCGGCGACGCCGACGCCCTCCTCCGGATCATACGCAGCTGCTCAAAGCTGTAGATTCTAAATACACCATCTGCGCCTCTACACTATGCGGTTGGCGCCCATGGAATACGACAGGATTCTAAGCGACCTGCTTAACAGGGACGAGTACTTCGTCGTCGGGAAGAAGACAGTAAGATCCGACGCCCTCGACAAGCTCCTCGGCAAAGCTCGGTTCACATCCGACTACATCCCGAAGAACACTATGACCGTAAAGGTGCTTAGGAGCACTATACCCCACGCCCTGATTAAGAGGATCGACACGTCTGCAGCCCTGAGGATACCCGGAATAGTTGCCGTCCTAACCGCTAGGGACGTCCCTGGCGAGAACGAGATAGGATACGCCCTCCCAGAGCAGGCTTTCCTAAACGATAAGAAAGTCCACTACGTCGGCGACCCCATCGCCCTCGTCTGCGCCACTGATGAGGCGACGGCGCAGGAGGCTATGGAGGCTGTTGTAGTCGACTATGAGCCGCTGCCTTCTGTGCTCGACATCGACGCCGCCCTCGCCGAGGGGGCGCCCATAATTCACAAGGAGAACAACATCGCCGTAAAGACGAAGATTAGGAAGGGCGACATAGCCAAGGGGTGGAAGGAGGCTCAAGTTGTCGTCGAGGACACCTATTGGTCACCGTACCAGGAGCATATGTGCCTCGAGCCCGAGGCTGCTTACGCAGTCCCCGACGGTGTCGGCAAGGTCACCATCATCGCTTGCATGCAGAGCCCTCACCTCGTTAGGGAGAAGGTCGCTAGAGTCCTCGGATGGAAGTTTAACCAGGTCAGGGTTATACAGGCTTTAACCGGGGGCGCCTTCGGTAAAAAGGACGATACTGGCCCACTCATTAGTGGATACGCAGCTCTGGCTGCTATAAAAACGGGAAAGCCAGCCGCCTACATCATGGACCGAAGCGAGGTGCTCTCGGTCACCCCGAAGCGGTTCCCCGTCCGCTTTAAGTACAAATCTGGGGCTGACAGTAAGGGAAAGATAACCGCTGTTGAGGTTGAGATTACCCTCGAGGTAGGCGCTTATGCCAATAGGGCACCCTTCTGGCTCTGGAGGCAGACGGCCCATGCTTGTGGTCCATACGAGGTCGAAAACGTCGCTGTCGACGGGCGCGCCGTTTACACAAACAAAGTCTATGGTGGCAGCTACCGAGGATTCGGGAACCTCGCCCTCCACTTCGCTGCGGAGCAGCAGGTCGACAAGCTCGCATACGAGCTCGACATGGACCCAATCGACTTCAGGATGAAGAACATCCTAAGGATCGGGTCGCGCACCACATGTGATCAACTCCTCGACAACAGCGTTGGAATCGACAAGTGCCTCGCGGGAGTCGCCGCCGCCTCCGAATGGGCGAAGCACAGGGAGCCGATCAGGGTCGGCACGAAGGTGAGGGGCTGGGGGGTCGGATGCGCCTACCACGGCAACAGCACAAGTCGCAGTACTCCCGACTGGAGCGCCGCGAGTCTCATGATGCACGAGGACGGCAGCTTCACCTACCGCACCGGCATCTGCGAGATAGGGCAGGGCTCACCCTTCGGTCACGCCAAGATCGTCGCCGAGATAATCGGCGCCAACCTAGACTCAATCAAGATAGAGCAACCAGATACCGACTCCACCCCCGACTCGAAGCCAACGCACGGGAGCCGGGGCCTCATGATGGGCGGTACAGCCGCAGCCGACGCCGCGATAAAACTCAGAGAGCGGATAGTCAGGGTAGCCTCTAACATGCTCGACTGCCCCGAGGCCCAGGTCGAGTTACGTGACAGTCAAGCCTACAACAGGAAGAAGACCTCTGGTAAGATACCCTTTGCCGAGATCGCGGAGGAGATGCATATACGCGGGGAGAACCCCGGAAGCTACGGATTCTACACTTCCCCACGACGATTCTTCGACGCTGAAACTGGACTCGGACACAACTACGCTGTATACACATTCGCCGCTTCGGTGGCGGAGGTCGAAGTCGACACGGAGACCGGGCAGGTCGAGGTCACGAAGATATGGCCAGCGATGGACGTAGGGAAGGCCATCGACCCTCTCAGCGTGGATGGGCAAATACACGGCGCCATAAGCCACGGCATCGGCTTCGCCATCATGGAGAACCTCCAGTTAAAGGACGGAGTCGTTATCACTACAGGCTTCAAAGACTACATAATCCCCTCCGCACTCGATACCCCCGAGATAGACGACACCATAGTCGTCGAAGAGGCGTACAAGCACGCGGTATTTGGGGCGAAAGGTGTCGGGGAGCCGAGTATCATCAGCATAGTCCCCGCGGTGGTCAATGCAATCCATCACGCCACGGGGCTCAGGTTCAGCACGATCCCGATAACACCGGATCGCATGTACAAGGCGTTAAAGGAGGCTGGCAAGGTTTGAAGCCGCTCACAGGATTCGACCTACTCCGCCCCCCTACCCTAGTAGGTGCGCTGGAGATGATGTCCACCCTCGAGTACGCCCAACCAATAGCGGGAGGCACCGATATAATCCCGACATTCAAAGATCTAGGCTCGAAGCCCGTCCACCTAATCGACCTCGGCCTCATCGAAGAACTTAATGGGATCATGGAGGAGGACGGTAAGATACTCATAGGCTCGACGACGACCCATGCCCAGATACTCGCGTCCAAGGTCGTCGAGAAGGCCGCCCCCGCCCTCCACGACGCCGCCCGTTGGATAGGTAGCATCCAGATCAGAAACAGAGGTACCGTCGGCGGGAACCTCTGTAATGCGTCCCCGGCAGCGGACACAGCTCCACCGCTCCTCGTCCACGCGACCGAAGCGCAGATCAGCAGCCTCGAGGAGGCGCACTGGATACCCCTGCAAGAGTTATTTGCGGGGCCCAAGAAGACCGTCCTCGAGCCGAACGAGCTCCTCACCGGGCTCAGGTTCCACTCCGTGATGGGTGCGGGGAGCAGCTTCCAGAGGATCGGGAGGCGGAAGGGCTTCACCCTGAGCGTCGTCAACGCCGCCGTCTATGCGGAGCGTGACGGCGATAAACTAAAGGAGATCAGGATAGCCCTGGGTAGCGTCGCGCCGACGCCCATACGCATTCCAATTGCAGAGGACAAGATCAGGGGGAGGAAGATGACGGGGAAGCTCGTCGAGGAGGCCGCGAAGGTCTGCATGGACGAGGCGAAGCCCATCGACGACGTGAGGGGAACAGCCGAGTACCGCAGGGACATGACCGCCGTTCTGGTAAAACGCGCAATGCGCTTGGCCTGGGTTCGCGCTGGAGGTGAGTTGTGATATGGTGAACTTCGAGCTCAACGGCGTCGAAGTCTCGGTCGAGGCGCCGGCTACTATGACTCTCCTCGACATGCTCCGCACCGAGCTGGGCATCACAAGTGTGAAGAAGGGGTGCGAGCAGGGTGAGTGCGGCGCCTGCACGGTGCTCATCGACGGCTCACCTGTCACCTCGTGCATAGTGCTGGCACCCCAGGCGGAAGGTCGCCGGGTCAGCACAATAGAAGGCCTGGCGGAGAACCCGCTGATGAAGGAACTAAGGGAAGCTTTCATGGAGAACGGCGCTGTCCAGTGCGGCTTCTGCACTCCGGGGATGCTTCTGAGCGCCTATGCTCTCCTGAGTGACAACAGGCACCCGACGGAGGATGAGGTGAAGACGGCGATAGAGGGCAACATTTGCCGCTGCACCGGCTACGTGAAGATTATAGAGGCCATCCTCGATGCTGCTGAGGAGACCGCACCCGAATGATCCCCACCCCTAATCCGAGCTTTTTATTGGAGGCTGTTTTTTAACCGCTGTTTACAGTCGTCTGTTGATGGACATCGTCGCCTGTGTACTCCGTGAGATTGAAAGGCAGGCAGAGCCGCGACATCTACCTATAATTGGGGCTAAGAAGAGCAGGATCCTCGCGGGGGTGGTCGAGGAGGTCAAGCCCATCCGGGCACTTGAGGTGGGGGCCTGTGTCGGTTACTCCGCCATCATAATCGCTTGTCACATGAACCCCGGTGCCCGCCTCACAACCATCGAGATCGATCCGGACCTAGCCAGGGAAACGGAGGAGAACCTCAGTAAGGCTGGGCTAGCGGAAAGGGTCGAGGTCTTAAATGGTAACGCCCTAAACATCATCCCAACCGTGGAAGGACCCATCGATCTCGCCTTCATGGATGCCGAGAAGCAAGAGTACGGTAGGTACCTCCAACTAATTGAGCCCCTGCTCCATACGGGGAGCGTCGTAGTAGCCGATAACGCCGGCTCCTTCGCAAGTGCGATGCGGGGCTACCTCGACCACGTAAGGGGCTCTGGCATGTACGAGAGTCGCTACATCTCGGTGGGTTGGGACGGCCTCGAGGTCAGCAGAAGGCTCTAGGCCGGGTATGACCACTTATTAGTCGGGTCGCCGAATGTTTCTCGGTATGAGTGACTCCCAGATAATGGCCCGACTCAGCGAGGCCCTGGTCAAAGGTGAGAACGCTGTGCTGTACACGTTAATCGAGAAGAAGGGCTCTGGGCCGAGGGAACCGGGGGCCAAGATGCTGGTCACGCGTGATGGGAGATCGCTGGGAACCATCGGTGGGGGCGGGATGGAGAGGCTGCTCGTCAAGGAGGCCCTCGAGGATCTTGCGGAGGGGAAGCCTCGCACTCTCCACTTTGCCCTAGGCATCCCACCCCGGGAGGGTATGATCGCCATCGACTCAAAGTGTGGGGGGGAGGTCAAGGTGTTCATGGACATAGTAAAACCGGAACCACGGCTCATTGTCATGGGCTCGGGCTGGATAGCCCAGGCCACGGCCCGATACGCGAAAGACTGCGGCTTCGGGGTCACCGTAGTCGACGACGCCGAAACGGCGAGGCAGGAATACTTCCCAGGGATGACTATAGTCAACGGGAAGTACCCGGAGTCGCTCGGCAGCGTCGAGATACGCCCAAGTGACTTCGTCGCCGTACTCCACGGGGAGACCCCATTCGAGTTAGCCGCCCTTCGCCACGCCGTCAAGGCGCGTCCTGCATACCTCGGGCTACTCGGCAGCGCAAACAAGGCGAAGAAACATAGGGACCAGCTCCGGTCCGAGGGCCTCGACGGGAAGATCCTCAACGCTCTCCATGCTCCCCTTGGCCTCGACATAAACGCAGAGACCCCTGAGGAGATAGGAGTCAGCATAGTCGCCGAGATGATACGGGTCAAGCGGGGCTAAAGGCGTATGCACGCGCTCATGGTTGGGGAGCTTATTTACAACCGATATATACCCCTTTTCGCGCGCGCAAAATGAAGAAAAAGTATCTTCTAACAAAAAAAACTATTGAAATACTAGTAAAAAGGGTTGGTGTCCACTCCCCCACCCCCCAACCCCCCGATTACTACCCATCGCAAGTGCCAACATCTATGATATGGGGGCCCGCGGAAAATGAGGCTTAAATTTTTTTGTTGAAGAGGCGCTTAGCGTGGTCGAAGTCATTGGGGGCGTCGAAATCGATGGTGCTCCACTCATCACCCTCTACTGAGCCGTGGGCGTCGGCGTGACCGTCAACGACCTCCTTCAGTGTACCCTTATGACTCAGGATCTCGTCGAAGAGCTGTGCATTGAAGAGGACTGGGTGGCCTCTCCTACCCTTGTAGGTCGGACTCACGATGAGGGCTCCAGGGAGGTCCTCCATGGCGGCGAGCATCCTCTTGAGGAACTCATGTCTTATACCAAGCTGGTCGCCGAGGACAAGGAAGACCGTATCAGCGCCCTTCACCACCCTTAGACCAGCTTGGAAACTGGTTGTCATCCCCTTCTCGTGATCAGGGTTGTAAGCAACAAGGACGTCATGAGCCTTCGCTATCTTCGTGATAGGGTCCGGGTTATAGCCGATGACGACCACCACCTCGTCAACGGCTTGCGTCAAAGATTCTAGCAGTCTGTCGAGGACCGTCTTTCCTTCGACCTCCAGGAGGAGTTTATTTACTCCCATCCTGCTGCTCTTGCCAGCAGCGAGGACGACAGCCGCTGTCCTCAAACCTACCCCCTCATTTTAACCGCGGCTGATTGTACCGCCTTAACAATGTTGACATAGCCGGTGCAGCGGCAAATGTTTCCATTCAGATACTCCCGGATCTCAGCTTCGGTGGGATTCGGGTTCTTATCTAGAAGGGCCTTCGTCGACATTATGAAGCCAGGGGTGCAGTAGCCGCACTGGACGGCGCCCTCGTCGAGGTAAGCCTGTTGTATCGGGTGGAGCGCGTCTCCGTCGCTTAGCCCCTCCACGGTGTCAACACTGTGGCCGTCTGCGTCTACAGCGAGCATCATACATGCTAAGACGGCGTCTCCGTCAAGGAGTACCGTGCAGGCGCCGCATTCTCCGATCCCACACCCATACTTGGAACCAGTAAGGTTCATTTCGTCCCTTATCAGGCTAAGGAGCAGGGTGTGGGGTTCTACATTGAATCTTTGCTGCTTCCCATTCACTTTTATGGTTATCTTCATATCTAATTCCTCCTATGCCTCTGCGAACCTTGTCAGGGCTTCGCGAATGAAGCCCTTTGCCACCTTCCTTTTATAGGGTCCAGTACTGCGTCCGCTGTCGCGGGGTTTGATGCTGGACGCGGCGAGCGATGCCGCGTCCTCAATGATGCTTTGTTCCAGTTTCTTACCGCGGAGGTAATCTTCGACGTTCTCCGTCCTCATGGGCGTCGGCGCGACTGTACCCCAAGCGAGGCGGATTTCTTTCACAACCCTCCCCTCCATCTTAGCGGTGGCAGCTAGGCTGATGGTGGCGATATCCATACTGGCGCGGGCGACTCGTGCCCAGTGTCCCTTCCAACTGTAGACCTCTCTAGGTACAGTTATGCCGGTAAGCAGCTCTCCATCTTTAAGGACGGTTCGACTAGGGCCTGTGAAGAACTCGCTGAATGGAACCTTTAGATCACCGTCAGGGCCCGTGATTTGGGCTACTGCGTCTAGGGAGAGGAAGGCGATTGCGCTGTCCGCTGCAGGGCTAGCGTTGCATAGATTTCCGCCCACAGTGGCGAGGTTCCTGACTTGGACGCTGCCAATGACTCTTACCGCCTCGTATAAGACGGAGAGCTTCTCCTTGATGACTCTGCTATTCTCTAGCTCACTGATCTTGGTTAGGGTGCCTATCCAGAGCCCTTCTGGCGTCTCTTTTACGCCGCTGAGTCCCGGGATCTGCTTGATGTTGACAACGTGTCGTGGCCTCAGAGATCCGTCCTTCATCTTTACGATAACATCGGTGCCTCCGGCGAGGATGGTAGCCTCGGAGCCGAGTTCCTTCAGTAGCTTCACAGCCTCTTTGACGGTTACTGGGGCGTGATACTCGAACCTGTGAAGGATATGCGTGTTATGCTTGTTGATATCCATCATTGACCCTCCTTCTCCATGACCGCCCTAAGGATCCTCTCTTTGCTTAGAGGCAACTCGTAAAAACGGATGCCGAGAGCATTTTGAATGGCGTTCGCCACTGTGCCTGCTACGGGGTTGAGGGCGCCCTCTCCAATTCCCTTCGCGCCGAAGGGTCCCGTTGGCTCGATTGTCTCCACGAAGAAGACCTCGAAGTCCTCTAGGTCAGGCATGTCCCGGGGATACGGGATCTTGTAATCCGTGAGATTGCCACTGTTGACTAGGTCACCCGTTTTAGGGTTGTAGCTCATGTCCTCCATTACTGCCATGCTCCAGCCCTGGGCGAAACCTCCATGGATCTGACCGGCAGCAAGCTTCGGGTTGATGACGGTGCCCACGTCGGCGCCGGCTACTACCCTATCCAGTTTTACTTTTCCTGTCCATGTGTCTACGGTGACCTCAATGAAGTAGCTTGTGAAGTGAGGTGGGCAGGCTGGCTGCCGGTAGCTATCTACCGCTGCGACAGTTCCCCAGTTCTTATGGCGTGCGTTATAGGCGATCTCCTTGAATGTAACCTCTCGTCCCTTGATTCCCTCGGCGTAAATGACTCCCTGCTTGCGATCGTGGTCCACGCGGAAGCTAAGGGCGGATGCCTCGGCGTCGAGCATCCGTGCGGCAAAGGTACGAAGTTTTTCCTTTACCTGCTTTGCCACCTTGAGTGCGGCGCCTCCGCCTGAATAGATGCCCCGGCTCGCGTGAGTGCAGACGTCATAAACAGTTGTGCTAGTGT
>CAZIKD010000066.1:0-9478 GCA_964539725.1 uncultured Candidatus Bathyarchaeia archaeon
ACTGCCTTCCCTTTGAATTTTCAGGTAGGAGATATCAGGGATATATCTAAGAGACAGGGTAACTTTAGTAAGACTATTACACTACCAGGTACCAAGGTAAACAACAACCTACTCAACCACTACTACGATGTCAATATAGTGGAGGGCACATTCAACATAAACGCTATAACTATCTGCTCAGTTATTCAGGATGGTATACCTATCATGGAGGATGCAACTATGCAGCTTACTTCAATTAAAAAGGTACAGTTAACAGATGGCTATGAGGAGCACGTGGACTATGAGGTATTAATCAAGGATAGTAAGGCAGATTTTTTCACAGCCATCACTAACAAGGAGCTCACTGCTATAGACTTCTCAGACTTCAACCACACCTATGATGCTACTAATGTGGTAGCTAGATTTAGTAATACGGTGGTGGATGGCTTCAAGTATTTTTTACCTGGATCAGGTGATGCTGTATACAATACTCAGGAATTTAAACCTGCTATATTTGCTAAGGTATATTTTGATAGGATCTTCGCTGATGCAGGCTTCCAATATGATTGGCCTAGTCTATCTTATGATAGATTTGATAAGTTAATTATCCCATATAATGGAGGGGTAGATAACCAGGACAATCAGGACTTTATAGTTAAGGCAGAGATTACTACACCCCTTACTGTTAATGGAAATGATAACATTGGTGGCTATACTAATATAGGTGTATCTCCATCTTTTAGCACACCAACTGTAATAGATTTTACTAACTGGACTGAGCTCGAAGATTTACAGAATATCTTTAACCCAATTACAGGAGTATACTCTACTCCTTTTATTATCAGCACTCAAAACGGACAGAGCTACGACTATAACATTACTATGAACTATCAACTAAACCTAGTTAATACTTCAGGTGGTACGTTGTATGCTTCTAATAATTTAAGTGCAGCAGCACCTGTCTTTTATAAGCCAGCATTTGGAGTAAGTGATAATACGCAAGCTATTATTTTTAAAAACATCTATACTAACGCTGCACCTCCTGCAGGTTTCACAGGTGCTGCCAATGCAGTGCAGTGTCCTTTAACTATACCCAATGGTACTACAACTATCTTAACTCAAACAATACAGACTAGCGTAGGGCTATCTTACCCCTTACTTAATAACTTATCATTAGCAACTTTAGGCCTAAATGTAGAGCAGGTATATTTAACATCTACTAATAATACAGGTTCACCGAGATTTTGGAGGACAGGATCTGTATCAGGCCCTGCACCCACAACAGGTGATATACTTATACAGGCTGTGATTACTTCCATCTCATTAAGCATCTTACCTAGCAGTAATGTCATAGCTATACCAGGGATAATAGATGTTAATGATTACGTACCTAAAAAGATTAAGCAGGCTGATTTTATTAAGGGCATATTTAATATGTACAATATCTATGCTTCAGTAGATAGCACTCAACCTAACAAGTTACTCCTGCAAAGTAGGGATGACTTCTACGATAGTGGGGTGGAGGTAGATTGGACTGATAAACTAGCGAAAGATGATGAGCAAAACTTATCTTTTTTACCTGAGATAACAGCTAAGAAAATAATACTTACCTACGCCCCTGATAAGGATCCACCGAACACAACTTATAGCAATGCCACTAATAACATCTATGGCCAAGCTGAGGTTATCTTCGATAATGAGTATGTCAAGGAGGTAGCCACTCAGGCAATACTCTTCAGTCCTACTCCTGTTATCAAAACTTTATTTGGTGCCTTTGTTCCAATGATAGCAGGCTCAGCTCCTGAGACAAACATAAGGATACTATACGATAAGACAGAAGTAGGACAGCCACTAGCTACCTGTGGACAATTCTATATATATGACTATGGTAGTATAGGTATGACTAACCAAACAAGCTACCCATTAGTAGGCCACTTTGATGATCCCCTTACACCTACCTTTGATATCAATTTCGCCATCTGTGATTATTACTACTACCAACCTACTAGCTTAACAAGCAACAACCTGTATAACAGATACTGGAGGAGGACAATGGGGCAGATTAATAATGGTAAGATGCTTACTGCTATGTTCAATCTTAAGGAGAATGATATACAGCGACTGCAGCTTAACGATAAGATAAGGATAGATAATTCATGGTGGAATATCAACAAGGTAATAGACTACGATGCCAACGCTAACAAGCTCACAAAGGTGGAACTGATCAGCGTAGATAATGAGATTAACTTCACACGATTTATGGGGCCTAGTGGTCCTGATGTACCTGATCCCATCCCTGGCATTGGACCTATTCAAGTAATAGCGACTAGCCACATCAACATTAAGAAAATTCAGAACTCTAATGTATTCTCTAATCAGGCAACAGCTACTGTAATGGGTAGAGGTAATTTGATAGTGGGAGGAACTAAGTCAGTGGTGGTAGGAGATGGCTATATAGTTAGTGAGAATGTAATAGTAGGAGATAGCATTAAGTCTACCACTTTCAACGGTGTACCTGTTGGCATCACCCCATTAGTCTACACTGCTAATCTGACGCAGGTAGGTGTAGCAGCTCCAACAGCTGATGTGATTAATAATAGTTTTAGCAATATCACCTGGACTCGTTTTGGTGTTGGAGAATATCGTGGAGCTATAGAGGACTTTCCTCTAGGTTTTATACTAAGACCTGAGATAACCGTAATGATTAATAATGTGAACTTCGATGGTATAGTCTCTGCAAGCTATGAGATTACGAATAATGCAATCTATGTAACCACCTCACAAATAGGGGTAGGCTTTGTAGATGGATATTTATATTACACGACACTAGAAATTAAATACTACCAACCTTAAGCAAATGAATGAAGTAGAAATACCTATAAAATTAACAGGCATTGCAGCTCTCAAGGGAGAGCTGAAGGATTTAAAAAATCAGATAGCTGATGCTGCTAACCCTGAAGAGATGGCTGCACTTGCTGATAAGGCAGGTGATGTTCAGAAAAAAATAGCAGCAGTTAATAATGCCATTAATGCCTTTAAGAAGGGTAGTAACCTTGACCAGGCTAAAGCTTCATTCGAGGGGCTCAGCTCTTCGGTGGCAGCATTAGATTTCACAGCAGCTGCGAAGCAATCTCAAAACCTAAAGCAGGTACTGGGTGAGCTTAAGCCATCAGATTTGACTAAGCAATTCTCAGGCTTTGTATCTACCATTAAGAATGTCGGAGGTGCTTTTCTAACTCTAGGTAAGCAGCTACTAATGAACCCATATTTTTTGGTGGCAGCTGTAACGATAGCTATAGTGGCTGCAGTGGCTTTGGTCCTGCAGAAGTTTGGTGTACTCCAAAAAACTATAGACTTCCTAATGATACCAGTTAAGGCATTGATTGAGGGCTTCAAGATGCTGACAGATTGGATGGGGCTCACCTCATATGCTGCTGATGAGAATGCCGAGAAGGTAACTGCTGCTATGGAGAAGTCTAGTGCTGCGAGTAAGGAGAGAGCAGATGAGACAGGCAAGGCTTACGACCATGAGATAGCTATGGCTAAGATTGCAGGTAAGACTACTGTGAACTTAGAGATTGAGAAGTCATACAATACTCAGAAAGAAGCTCAGAAAAGAGTAAAGGATAATTGGGCAACCCTTAAAGCTATTGCTCATCAGACAGATGCTGATGCTATGAAGAAAAAGCAAAAATTAAAGGATGATATTAAAGCTGAGAATGACTTAATAACCAAAGGAGTTAATGATCGTGAAATTATCAGAGCTAATTTTGCAAAGGATAATATTGCCAATGATGAAAAAAGTGCAGCCGATGCAGCAGCAGCAGCTAAAGCAGCAGCAGATAGAGCAAAGGAATATAGGGCCAATAGGTTAGCAGCTTCAAGAGCATTGAAAGACTACGAGCTATCGCAAATCAAGGACCAAACAGAGAGGGAGATAGCCATCATCAATGAGAAGTATAAGAGAATATTGGCTGATTTGGTTAATGACAACAAAAAAACTACAGCTGAAAAGGCTCTATTTAAAGATCAGGCAATAGACGCACAGAAAAAAGAACTAGAGAAGATTGATACTGATAAGAAAAAAATAGAAGAGACTAATCTTAAGAAAGGTAATGAAACTATTGCTGCTCTGAACGTACAGCTAATGGCTGAGGGTACAGAAAAGGAATTGTTTCTACAAAAGGATAAATATGATAAGCTAAGAGCTGCAGCACTTGCTGATATCACCCTGACAGCTGAACAGCAAAAAACGTTAAAAACCCAATATGATGCATTAGAAAAAGCAGAGGCAGATAAGAAATTACTCGACAAACAAAAAGTACAGGTAGATCTATTGGCTAGCCTTCAATCAGCAGATGTAATAGAAAGGTCAGCCCTAGAGGCAAAGTATCTTAAGGACCAGGAGATGGCTAATGGGAACTTTGAAACATTGGCAAAACTCAAAAAGCAGTATGAGGATAAGATAGGAGATATGGATACTGCAGCTAAGCAATCTGCGTTTGACAAAGAGCAAAAAGCACGAGATGCTAAACTAGCATTTGCAAAGGATACAGTAGATGGCCTTACCAATTTAGGAGGGATGCTTATCAAGGATCAGAAGAAGCTAGAGAAGTTTAATAAGGCCAGTGCATTGATACAAATAGGTATTGATACTGCTAAGGCTATCTCAGCTTTGGTGGCAGCTTCCAACCTTAACCCTGCCAATGCTGTTACTGCAGGTGGTGCAGGTATAGCACAATTCGCTGCAGGTATCATACAGATAGCTACCAACGTAGCCAAGGCTAAGAGTATACTATCATCTCCTTCTACTAGTCCTACTGCAGGTGGAGGCAGTGGAGGTGGAGGTGGTGAGTCAGGTGGTGGTGGTTCATCCACTTCTCAGGTAGTACCTCAGGCAGCTCAGTTATTTGGCTCAGCTAATACAGGTGGCACCATGAGTGCAGGAGGTACATCTACAGAAGGCAATACATCTATGACAGTGACAGCTATAGTATCAGAGTCACAGGTAACATCAGTACAGGACAAAATTAATCGTATCAATAAAAACTCAGAACTATAATGAACTCACTCCAAGCCATCACAAACCACATCATTGCATTTTACACAGCTCATAAGCAAGTATTCAAAGTAGGCAGTGACTTTAAAGAACAGCTCTATAACTTTGCTACTGCAAATGAAAAGTATCCCCTGGTGTATATTGTACCTAGCTCAGTATCTCCAACGGAGAATACCACAGAGTTTACCTTCGATATTTATTGTTACGATATCATACAGAAGGATAGAGCTAATATCATAACTATTCTAAGTGATACTCAGCAGATCCTTAGTGATTTGAATATATACTTTAATGATAGCAATGACTTTAGCTTTGATGTTGTAGGTCTGCCAATCTTTACACCCCTCAATAATGATCTACTAGATTATGCTGCAGGGTATCAGATGAGTATCACACTTACTGTCAATGATTGGACTGATTGTGCAGTGCCAATATAACAAAATACAAACGATAATATAATATAGTTATGGGATGGTGGGGAAATTGGAGACTAACAGCTCCTGCACATATAGGCAACTTACAGCCAACTGATCTACTTGACTGCACCTCTATCATTGGGGGAGTAGAAGTCAATAATACTATTACAGGTGCTCAGATTATTGCAGGTGCCAGTGGTGGTGGTGCAACATGGGGAGGGATTACAGGAACGCTATCAACTCAAACTGATTTACAGAGTGCATTGAATGCTAAGCAGGATACACTAGTATCAACTACCAACATTAAGAGTGTAAATGGTAATTCATTAGTAGGTAGTGGTAATGTAACGATAGGACCTAAGCTATTAGGATATAGTGGTATATTAGGAACACCATCAGTGACTAACACTGTTACTATATCTCACTCTTTACTAATACCTGCCAATACTTTGAACAGTAACAATATCCTACAGCTAGTATTCAGGATGTATAGGCAAACATCTTATAAAGGTCCGGTATACAGCAGGATCTACACCAACACTACCAACAGCTTAACAGGTGCCTCATTAATTAGTGGGGTGTTTACCATGAATGGAGGAGGATCTAACTACGTAGGATATTGTGAGCGTAACTACAGCTATGATGGTACTAGCCTTAGAACTATGGTAGGTACTACCTTCTCAGAATATACCACAGGAACAATACTAACTAGTACCTTTAATAAAAATGTTAATCAATATATCATCTTTGCTATGCAGTGCCAAAATACAGCAGATGTAGCGAATGTAGATTTATATAAAGTTTTTGCATATGTTTGAAATAAACGGAGAGACCTATACAATCACTGGACCTGTTGAGAGATTGAACGATACACAGCTGCACGTGGAAACGGATAAGGGCATCATCCTAGTAGATGATAGTATGGATATTTTTAAAGACTTATAAGATGGCAAATTACCCTGTTTCTGCAACCTTCATGGTCAAGTATCCTACCAGGAGAAAGATGGCAAACATATTGAAGAATATCATCATGTCAAATGGCCTATTTCAAGAGGGTACACTAGTAGATAGTATCCGTATAAATGCCAAAGTGCCTGCTTTAGGTAACATAGAGATAGAGATAATAGCCATGTATTACTTTATGTACCTGAATAATGGTGCTACTTTGTGGAATGGTGGAGTAATAGAGCCCTATGATCTAGTTAGACAATTCACCCAAGAGCTAGATGCTGCAGGCATTACTACTGAAATCTACAGCCAGTACACTGAATGGCTTACACAAAAGTACCCTATCATGGATATAGCTAGAATTTATGGAGGCAAAAAAGCTATTATCTATTCATTCTTTCCTATTGAAGCTCCTGCTACCTGGACTGATGGCTTTCCTCTAGATGTCTAGCTCTTTTTTCATCCCTAGTACGTTGAATACATAGACAAGAGGCAAAGCTCCTACTGCTTCAGTTTTTGTAATATCCCCATTAGTCAATCCATAGAGCATACGCTCCCATGACCATTTACTTTCTTTTTTTTCCTGCTCAATTTCTTTTATTTCTTCAGGATCTAAATTATCTCTATCCTCTTCACTTATCTCATCCACCTGACCAAACAGATTGGCATAAACATCTAGAAAATTTTCCCTAAATTTTAGGAACTCATTGATAATACCATACACATCTGTAATGGGTAGGTCTAGAAACTTATCAGCCCTAGTATTAAGATCATAATCATAAGGCTCTAGTATCTCCTCACCCCATCTATTGGTTTTCGCCTGCCTGTATAGTATAGCACAGATCTTATCTATATTCTTTAGGTAATTATCATTAAAAAAATAGTCCAGGTCAATATACTCAAAGAGAGTGAGCTTAGATAATGGCTTTAGCTGCATCCCTAAAATTTTATGCTTGTAATGTTTAGATGGTTGAGACAGGGCCCACTTACACTGCTCCATATGTGCATTAAGAACTTCTATATCTAGATCCTCAATATCGTCAATATCCTCATCTGTAATGATAGAAAATATCTCACTATTATAGTGGTAAGCTCCTAGCTCTTTGTCTATGTCGCTTATTTCTATAAACTTTTCAACAGAGATATCACTCCACCTCTTCGGCAACAATAGACTCATCAGTTTCTGGTTCAGGTAATTGTGCTTTAATTTTATTAGCAATGAACATAAGGAATGGAATAGCTATATCTGCTTTAAGGCCTTTGATAAGTTTAGCTTTTAGTTTTAGATGTGCCTCAGCATAGTGCTCAGCATTAGTAAGGTCATCCCTCTTAAACATAACAGCTAGTATATCTGAGATATATCCCTTTGGTTTAGTGATAGCTATCTTTTCTATTAGCTTAGTCTCTCTTACTGTAAGTTTAAACTGTGCAGAATAAGCATAACCATCTAACTCTAGGGTGGTCACAGGATCAGATAGCTCAGCATCCTTATTTCCATCATTAAACTCCTTAACAATATCGATAAAATCAGCCACATCAAAATCAAAAAACTCCTTTTCAGGGATGCCTAGAGATATAAATATCTGCAGGTGCCTATCTATAGGATCAATGCCCTGGTTATTACTGATTTCTGTGATGGCTTCAAACTGCTCAATAGTTAGCTCATCTACTTTGTTGGGGATCTCCCTACCTAAAATGGTTATCATAGTTAATTTTTTTACAAATATATGAATTTTTATAATATAGGTATGGCTAAAGAAAATTTACCTGTTTATAAAATTACGATTGATCCTGAATACTCCGAGAATGGGGAGGAGCTAGGTATAGAGCAGATTGCTTTTACCTCTACTCCTGCTATTAAGGTAATGGGGATGGCTTTCAATAGCCAGGTTAAGCCAATGATATTCAAAGATAATGTCAAATATAGAATTGTGGCACCTGCTCTTATCCCTATGGAGATCTATAGGAAGGATGACGAGGATGGCAAAGAGTACTATGTATCTTTTAGTAAAGAAGAAATAGAGAAGATTCATGCAAAGTTTATGCGTGATATGTCTAATAAGGACCTGTTCAATTTAGAACATGATACTACTGAGACAGTACCTGCCTATGTACTGGAAGCATGGATAGTAGACAACCCTACTAAAGATAAGGCCTACTCTAGCTTCGGAATAGAAGTACCTACAGGTACACTAATGGTAACTGCTCAGGTAACTGATGCAGAGTACTATAACCATTTGGTAGATAATGACCAGGTAGGTTTCAGCATTGAGGGTTACTTAGGCATGAAGCTCAAAGAACAGCAACAACTAAAAACTAAAATAAATATGAACAAATTACCTGACGGAGAACACACGATTGAGGGTAAGATCTATGTCGTAGTAGACGGAGAGATTACAGAGATACGTGATGCAGAAGTGGTTGAGGCCACACTAGCAGATACAGTAGTAGAAGAGGAGGAAGTAGTAGAAGAGGAAACTATGGCTGTTGATCCTGCTTTAGATGCAGAGGCAGTACTAGAGATAGTACGCCCATTAATTACAGAACAAGTGGATGCACTTGTAGCTATGATCGCAGACCTTAAGGCTCAATTAGAGGAGTCAATGGCTGTAGATGATCAAGCTGAGGAGGTAGAAGAGGTTGTAGCTTTGAGCGTACAGCAAAAACTAAGTATGTTTAATAAATTTAATAATAACAAATAAAAAACAAAAAATGAGAAAATTAAGATTTGATTTAACAATCGACCCAAGTGCAGCTCTTGCACCAAACGCTGAGGCATTTTATGCTCAGGCTTATTTAGGATCTTCTGAGATCGTAGATAACTTCCGTACTTTACCAGGTATTAAGTACAAAACAAAATTAGGAACAGTTACTTTTGGTAACCAACTTTTAGCTACATCCCCTTGTAACTTCCCTAACTTGAATACTGATGATTTAAGCTCGGTAGAAATTGACGTATGTGCACTTTCTGCAATGGCTCAGGTTTGTCAGTTTGACTTAGAGCAGTCTTTTGTATCTTTACAAATGGCAGCAGGTTCTAATGGTGATTTCACAGTAGCTAACTTCTTTAACTTTT
>CAZIKD010000067.1:0-9115 GCA_964539725.1 uncultured Candidatus Bathyarchaeia archaeon
CCAAGCTTAAGATTAAGGCGCTACTCATAGATGCTACTTCTTTCAGTTTTTTTCCTTTAATTAAGTCGCATAATACCTCTACTGCCACATTGGCAGTGGGGTCGCATACACACAAGTATTTGATCGTATCTATTGTGCAATCTCTTATATTGATAAATATGTTCATGTAATCTGTAGGACTTCCACAAATTCGACGTGTGCCTTCGCTGACGGGATCCATGAATATTGAAGGATTTTCTATTGATCCTGCGTTTTTGAAACCTGTTGTAAGTAACTTACGATAGTATTTGATAACAGCTTGGTCCATTTAATTTCACTCTTATTTGCGAGCGCGATAAACTGAATTTGTCTTAAGAGATATGATTCTCTACTTGCTTAGCTTTAGTAAGGCGTTTTTGATTTTTGTTGGTGTAGCGGGCAGATCGTAGATTCTGACATCACAAGCGTCTTTTATTGCATTAATAATTGCGGGGGCTGTTGACACCATAGTCGTCTCTCCGATACCAGTAGCTCCTATAGGACCTTTTAGACGAGGAGTCTCTTGAATAATGATTTCACTTTCGAAGGAGTCGCGTATCGTTGGGAACTTTGTATCAACATAATCTCTGGTTTTACCATGAATGTACTCTTCTCTTAAAGCGAACCCGACGCCTTGGTCCATACCTCCTTCTAGTTGTCCCTCGAGGGCCTTTGGATTTATTACTGTTCCTGAATCCACGACGCAAGTCATTTTGATGACTCGTATAGCACCTGTATCGGTGTTAACTTCTACTTCAGCCATCTGGATGTTGTGACATTCGGAGACGAATGAGTCGCCTTGCCCGGTCTTAGGATCAAGCCCAGAGACACCTGGGTTCTTATGAGAGCCTTCATAGCGGACTGGTTTACCAGCCTTTTTTAGACCTGCATAGGTTCTTGATCCAGCCTCGCTCATCGCTTTCTCCAAATTTTCAATCGAATTTATGAGGGCATTTCCAGCCATCCAAGTCATCCTACTCCCAGCTGAAGGGCCCATTCCTACCGTCTTGTCGGTATCTCGAATATGTAGCCGCACTTTCTCTAAGGGTAGGCCTAATTTATTTGTAGCAATCTGTGTTAACATGGCATCATTTCCCTCTCCGGGATCAGCTACCGCAGCATAAATCGTGACTCCGTCATCCGAATCTATTTCCACCGAAATCTGGCTCTGATCTCCTTCACCGCCAATCCCGAAGGCAGTTGGTGCTAAGCCAACACCCCGCTTAAGTGAAATACTCTTTGCATTGAATGTTGCAGCGTCTTTTTTCGCCCTTTCGTAATGAGGTTTAATCGCATCACAAAGTTCTGGGAATGGCCATTCACTAACAACCATACCAGTAGCTTTAGTCTGTCCTGGCTTGAGGGAGTTCATCTTACGAAATTCCAGCGGATCGATCCCTAGCTTCTCTGCTAACATGTTCATAGCTGATTCGAGGGCAAAGATTGTTTGTGGCGGTCCCGCTCCCCGTGCGGCGCCACCAGACGCATTGTTTGTGTAGACAAGCCGCCCAGACGCCTTGATGTTAGGTATATGGTAAGAGTTCTGGAGCATGTGTAATGAACGATTCATAGCATTCTTACCTATCAATGTGTAAGCTCCTTTGTTAATCGTAAAATCATAAATGAGAGCGGTTAAATGCCCGTTTGCATCAGCTGCAAGCTTAATCTTCTGGCGGTAGGGGTGTCTCTTTGAGGTTATTAAGAGGTTTTCCTCCATGCTGGGAACATAACGGATCGGACGTTTGAAATGCAATGCAGCTGCTGCGGTAATAGGCTCGGTCGTAGCTGATGCTCTGATTCCAAATTGTCCACCGGAATAGGCCTCCTTATAACGCATATTCTCCCATCCGACAGCTTCTTTTATTTGGGACATGTGGAGATGGATGTTGATGCTGCGTCCAATTACTACAAGTTGAGGGTTTTCTCCCTCCCCTTCGAGATAGGCTACACTAGCCTCGGGCTCCAAAGCTGCTTGGTGAACCATCTGTGTTGAAAACTCAGCTTCAACGAAGGCAGCTGATTCTTTAAACGCTGAATCAGCATCACCCTTCACAAGCTGTTGTAAAAAGAAGAGGTTCGACGAGTGAGGGTGTATCTGGTATGCCCCAGGCGCCACCGCCTCGTCCGGCGTCATCATGACTGGCAGAGGTTCGTATTCTACCTTAACTGCTGCAGCTGCAGCTCTCGTCTGCTCCCTCGTCTCAGCTGCCACAGCCGCAATAGGATCGCCAAGGGTTCTGACCTTGTCTTCACAGAGCACAGGCTGGTCAGGCACTGTCACTCTGATTCGGTTGGTTCCTCTGATGTCATCGGCAGTCATTATACCAGCTACCCCAGGCATCTTCAATGCCGCAGTGGCATCGATGGATTTAATTAGAGCATGGTGATGCGTGCTGTGTACAAGCGCCAAGTGGAGTGGCTTCTCGAGTTTAACGTCTCCAGAAAAATCTGCTAGGCCACACGCCTTCAACATCGATGTGGGCCGGGGATGGAACGTGCCAACCGCCTTCTTACTGAGGCCACGACGAATCTCCGCTGGGGTTATCTCACCACGTATGAATCTGCTAGAGAGCTTCACAGCTTCAATGATCTTCTTGTAACCCGTGCATCGGCACATATTCCCTGCTAAAGATTTCTTAATATCTTCCAGGTCGGGGTTAGGATTCTGGTCGAGCAAAGCCTTCGTAGCCATAATGATACCAGGTGTACAGAAACCACACTGTATTGCATCAGATAATACGAAGGCTTCTTGAATCGGGTGAGGCTTGTCTGGCGTGCCCAGACCTTCAATCGTGATGATGGACGCGCCATCAAGGTCAGCTACCTTCAGCAGGCACGAGCGGACAGCCTTACCATTAACAATAACTGTACATGCCCCACACTGACCTTTCCTGTCACACGACTGCTTTGTTCCGATCAGCCGAAGCTCCTCGCGTAGAATATCAATAAGCATAGTATCTTCTTTAACTAAGAATTCATGTTGAGCACCATTGACGGTTAGGTGAACCCTCTTCATCAAAATGTTTGATTCAAGCATTTATCCATACCTCGATGTATAGTTGAGAATATGTAACGATGTGTTCGTATGAATATTTCGATTAATAGAATAATGACAATTTAAAAAAATATGCGCGAGTAAAATAAATCTTGATGAGACTATACGTCGAATTTAACACCTTGGGCAAGTGGAACGTCTTTCCCATAATTAATTGTGACCGTCTGTCTCGTAGCATAGGCTTTCCAGGCGTCACTGCCGCTTTCTCTACCTCCATCAGTCTCCTTCTCCCCACCAAACGCCCCACCTATCTCCGCCCCAGCAGTTCCAGTGTTCACATTTATAATCCCACAGTCACTACCGCGGTGGCTGAGGAAATACTCCTCCTCGGCGAGATTTCTCGTGAAAATGGAACTGGATAGCCCCTGAGGAACACTGTTATGTATACTAACAGCCTCCTCCATGGTACTAAACTTAAAGATTTATAGAATCGAGGCGAAGGTCTCCTCATTTACTATACTCATTCCGGGCCTCGCCTCGATAATGGTGGGCTTCACATAGAAACCAGCTTCGCAGCCAGTTATCTCAGCGACTGTGCCCCCAATGATAAGACGACCACCCTCGCTTTTCGCCTTGTTAACAGTAGTTTGGAAACTTTTTACAGTTTCTTGATCGATTAAAGGCCCAACAAGCGTCCCTTCTTCAAGTGGGTTCCCTACCTTAACGTCGCGACATAGAAGACTTCACTCACCACAACAAGTTAGATAACAAGAGACTCTGAGGAAACCTATTGTAATTTGCATACAAAAACACGACTATATCCACACAAGCACGCGACGAGAAGAGATTCATCTCGGTCGACTGGGATGGTCTTTAGGTTAGTAAGAGGTTCCCAGCGGAGTGTCCGCTTATTAGTCTGATCATTGGTAAATTCAGGGGATGAGCGAACCAGAGATATTCAGACGCACCTGCGAGTTCCTCGCAAGAGGGCAAAGTGTCGTGCTCTGTACACTGATCTTCAAGGAAGGCTCGGGGCCACGTGAACCCGGAGCTAAGATGCTTGTGACGCCTGATGGTAAGGCTCTCGGTACCATCGGTGGTGGGGGTATGGAGAGGTTGATCATTAAACAGGCTCTTGAGGTACTTATGGAGGGTAAACCTAGGACGTTGCACTTTGCCATGGGGATACCTCCGCGTGAAGGGATGATCGCTATCGACTCGAAGTGTGGGGGGGAGGTTAAAATATTCATGGATATCGTGAAGCCTGAGCCACGGCTCATAATAATGGGGTCGGGTTGGATATCTCAGGCTACTGCCCGATATGCGAAGGACTGCGGTTTCGAGGTCACAGTCTTTGATGACGCTACGACGGCGAAGCAGGATTACTTCCCGGGGATGATAGTAGTAAACGGAAAGTATCCTGAGTCGTTAAATGGTGTTGAGATTCGACAGAGTGACTTCGTCGCAGTGCTCCACGGTAAGATCACCTTCGAGTTGGCCGCCCTGCGTCACGCAATCAAGGCGAAGCCAGCTTACACCGGTCTTCTCGGCAGCGGCAACAAGGCAATGAAGCATAGGGAGCAGCTCAAATCTGAGGGATTCGACGAGAAGGTCCTCGAAGCTATGTATTAGCCCATCGGCCTCGAGATAAACACGGAGACTCCGGATGAGATCGGTGTGAGCATCGTAGCTGAGATGATTAAGAGGAAACGCAACTAATGGAGCAACTCAAGCAGATTATTCTCGGAACTCATCTCTTTACATATCTTCGATTTGCTCGGTGTAGCATTTTACGATGGCTCGATATACACTTCACCGTCGTTTAAAATGTCGACGCGAACCGGTTTTATTATCCTCGTTCCCGATACGCTGTCCCTCGCATCATTCTTCAGCTCTTTGTATACTAGGGAAAAGTCTACGCTTATCCTGACCCCGGCCGAATCAGCTGCGTCTATGAGCATTCTTGGCACATCCACCAAGTGCGTCAATGGGGGTAGAGTCACCGTGGCGACCGTCCGAAGCTTCCTGTAAGCGGCTATTGTCTCCTCAGCTTTCTTCAGGTTCCTGTGTGCGCGCCTCTCAGCAAGGGAGATGTTCTGCCTTGTCGTCCCGAGTTTATTCGCTACCTCCTCCTGTTTCAGTCCCCCCATCCTGAGTCGCAGCACCTCGAGTTGGACCCTTGTCAAATAACCTGACTTTTCCCGTACAGCCATCTAGTCCACCCAAAATAGAAACCAATTACGCTTTACAGTATTCCAATAACAGCTTAAAAGTAAAGCGTAAAACTTAACTGCGCTCCGAGGGCCTCAACCTTTCTGATGAACATAAAGAGGAATACTCTCATTCTACTCGTATTTATCCTAGCGGTTTCGGCGGTAGGTGTATATTCTGCATACCAGTACTTCACGCCGAAGCCGTCGGAGGAGCTCAGAGTCTTCGCAGCAGCAAGCCTCACGAAACCCTTCCAGGCAATGCAGTCCCAGTTCGAGGCTAAGTACAATGCAAAGCTCATCTTCAACTTCGCCGGCTCGAGTGCCCTAAGCACACAGATCAATCAGGGTTCCCCATGTGACGTCTTCGCCTCAGCTAACACAAAGGAGATGACAAACGTCAAGAACGCGAACCTGCTTTCAGGAAGCTCCACGGTCTTCGCTCACAACTCCTTAAGGGTGGTTGTACCCAAGACCTCAGCTGTGGTGTCCACATTACTTGACCTCGCTAAGCCCCGTGTGAGGGTAGTGTTGGCTGACAAGTCTGTCCCCGCAGGCAACTATGCTCTCCAGATGCTCGCAAAGATCGATGCCACGTGGGGTAACTCAAGCAGCCCACTCTACAAGGGAGCCGAGTACGTTGGCTTCTCAAAGAAGGTGCTCGCCAACGTTATATCATATGAGACAGATGTCGAGCAGGTCGTCACAAAGACAGCCACAGGTACGGCGGACGCGGGTATCGCCTATAAATCTGATTCAATCAATAGGGCAAGTGACGTCAACTTTGTTGAGATCACGAGCGACGTCAACCAGATAGCGATCTATCCAATAGGAATCATAAGCACCACGAGCCACGCAGCACTGGCACAGAAATTCGTAGACTACGTCATGTCAAGCGACGGCCAGAAGGCGCTCTCCGACGCGGGTTTCCTGGGACCATGGGTGCAATAAGTTGAGGCTAGCGCTGAGAGTAAGTCTGTCAGTTGCCTCAGCGCTATTCCTACTCCTTATAGCCCTGCCAATAGTCGCTGTTCTCATCACTGTCTCTCCCTCTGAACTATTATCGAGGCTGACCACATCAGCGGTCATTGACGCCATTAAACTGAGCCTCTTCGCCTCGACGGTCTCTACCGCAGTCGTCATCGTCCTCGCGACACCAATCTCCTATGCCCTCGCCCGATACCAATTCAAAGGAAGCTGGTTGCTCGACGCCGTTGTGGACATCCCAATGATCCTGCCACCCGCTGTAGCGGGCCTCGCACTCCTACTAGCCTTTGCTCCACGTGGACTCATAGGCAGTGCCCTCGCGAGTCAAGGGGTCATCCTCCCGGGATCGATGTGGGCAGTAGTCATAGCCGAGGTTTTCGTAAGCTCACCCTTCTACATTCGCGCCTCCAAGGCCGCATTCAGCGGCGTCAACCAGAGGATCATCGACAGCGCCCGAATACTCTCCACCTCCGATGTCAACGTATTCCTCAGAGTCACCTTTCCCCTCGCTTGGCGGGGGGTCTTCGCCGGATTGGTAATGTGTTGGGCTAGGTCTCTGGGAGAGTTCGGAGCAACCCTAATGTTCGCCGGAAACCTTCCGGGAGTCACGCAGACCATGCCCCTGGCCATCTATATCGCGTTGAGCAGTGACCTTCAAGCAGCTATAGTGCTCTCCGTGGTCATGATCCTCTTCTCTTTCATTCTCCTCGCTGTAGTCAAGTCGTTAGGGGGGCAGAGGAGTTTTTGATCAGCGTCAAGTGGATCAGGAAGACTTTCGGGTCCAAGCAGATCTTGCAGAATGTCAGCTTCGAGGTTAATAATGGTGAGGTTGTAGGTCTCGTAGGCCCAAGCGGTGCCGGTAAGTCTACAATGCTAAATATAATCGCGGGTTTACTTGAACCCGACTCAGGTGAGATAATCATCGATGGCATCATGGTGACGAGAAGCGGTGTCGGCGCGAATCGCGTCTCTTTTCCACCCGCTTTGAGGGGTCTCGGCTATGTGATGCAGGAAAGTGCCCTCTTCCCGAACATGACCGTTCAAGAAAACGTTGGGTTCGGCCCAGATTTGCAGGGTCTCCCACGAGACGAGAAGAAGGCGGTGGTTGACAAACTCCTGTCGATGGTCCATGTTGAGGAGTTTAAAAATCTCTACCCGGACCAGCTGAGTGGTGGGCAGCAGAAACGGGTAGCCTTAGCCAGAACACTCGCCGTTAGGCCGAAGATAGTGTTGATGGATGAGCCTCTCACTTCACTTGACCCTGAACTAAAGACCCAACTCACGAGTGATATTAGGGACATCTTTAACGGATTGGGGGCTACAGTGATCTATGTGACTCATGACCCGGAAGAGGCTGATCAAATGGTTGATAGGGTTGTGAAACTTGAAGAGGGAAGGATACACGGTTCTCCCTGAGAACCCCAAACTTACACAATCTTGATGTAAATTTATCCCCCAATTATGACGATGATGAACCGAACTTCTGAGGACTCGACCAGGGGCTGCGTCAGACCAAGCTTCGCTGCTTGACCGTCAACAAAGGCAATTATATCCTCCTTCAGCTTACCTGACTCAGAGAGTCTATTCTTGACGCCCGGATAGGAACCATCAAATGCATCAATCAGCTGCCCTAGTGTCTGCGCGGGAATTTTTAGGCTTGACTGCCCACCGGTTAAATCACGCATCAGAGACGGAATATGAACGAGAGGCAACTATTCTATCACGCCCGTGACGCGGAGGATCTGCTCAGGAGTCATCGGGAGCTGATACACCCTTCGACCAATGGCATGAGCGATAGCGTTTGCGATTGTGGCTGGTGGGGGTACAATTGGTACTTCACCTACGCCACGGACACCATAGGGGTGGTTTGGACCCGGTACCTCGACGAAAACTGTTTCAATATGTGGAAGGTCGAGAGCTGTTGGTTGCTTGTAGTCTAGACGGTTGGGGTTCAGCATATGACCCTGAGAGTCGTAGAAGTAGCCCTCCCAGAGAGCCCAACCTATCCCCTGAGCGACGCCGCCCTGTATCTGTCCCTCAACCAAAGTAGGGTGTACTGCCTTGCCCACGTCCTGAACTGCAGTGTATCGTAGAACCGACACTTTACCCGTCTCGGGGTCTACCTCGACATCAGCCATCTGGCAACCGAAACCAGTTCCCCAACCCTGAGCATCTACGTTTCCTTTCCCCGTGACGGGACCACCTGTGTCTCCCAGTTTTGCTGCTAATTCGCGGAAAGAGAGCTTGTTTGTGGGCAAATTGTGTGTTCCGAAGCAACCGTCTTTGAACGTTACCTCAGTAACAGTTACATTCCAGAGAGTTGCGGCTCGGGTACGCATCTGAGCAACGACATCGTTGGCAGCTTGTATTGCAGCTAGCCCCGTCGCATAGGTTGTGCGGCTTCCACCCGTTGTGTCGCTGTACCCTATGGAATCGGTGTCACCGACGCTGGACCTCACATCATCAACGCTTACGCCTAGAACCTCCGCGACCTGCATCGCGGTAGTGAGGCGTGTACCCGATAGATCCACGGAGCCAGACACGAGAGTGATACTTCCATCAGAGTTAACATTGATAATACAGCTAGATTGACCGCCCCAGTTTGGCCACCAAGAAAACGCTACTCCTGTACCTTGGTTCGCCTTTTTAAGTTGTGAGTTATAGTGTGGGTGTTTCTTAGTAGC
This sequence comes from uncultured Candidatus Bathyarchaeia archaeon, assembly GCA_964539725.1. GTDB lineage: Archaea > Thermoproteota > Bathyarchaeia > TCS64 > TCS64 > UBA8941. Next base: position 8,895 of record CAZIKD010000067.1, read on the forward strand.
CTCCAGCACTTCACGGGCGCCTATCTGTTTATGGATTACGCCGGAGATGCTGGGTGATCCTTCGCGGGCAACGTTCAGTATGCGGAAGTCGATGGGATCCATTTTGATTCTCTGAGCCAGCTCGTCAACCACCTGCTCCATCGCGAACGTAACCTGGGTGTCGCCCGGAGCCCTGTAGTCGCGCGCATAAGTGTTCATTAATTCATTTTCGGTCTTATTTC
>CAZIKD010000068.1:0-9107 GCA_964539725.1 uncultured Candidatus Bathyarchaeia archaeon
TGAGGCACTCCTCGTAGCAGCTGAGGGCGGACTCGTAGTCACCGACCAGGTAGTAGGCGAGGCCGAGGTGGTACCAGACGTTGAAGTGGAGGCTGCTGACGGGTTGATTGCGCTCGTTTGGGATGCCGTCGGGTTCGATCTCGTCAGCGGTACCCTCAATCAGCTCCGCAGCCCTCTCGAGGTCATCTATGGCCTGGTCGAATAGGCGGAGACTAATAAAGCGGTGCCCCCTATGGCGGTACATCCGGGGGTCCTCGGGATGCACCTCTGTACCCTGGCTGAAGATGGCGGCGGCCTCACGTATTCTCCCTAGGTAAGCCGTGCGTCTGCCGAGCCAGATGATTGCATCGGCGTCTTCGGGCTTTTTCTCCCAGTTCCCCAAGGCCTCATCGTAGAGGGCCTTTTGCTTTTCCACGACCTCGGGACGTGTGGGCTGCTGCTCGAGGGGTTCTCCGAAGAGGCTGAAGGCCTCGGGAGTCTCTGGTAGCTTCGGCTTCGTCAAATTTGTTCACTCTGCGAATACTATGGTGGAGGCGTCTAAAAAGACTCGTAGGCGTGCGCTGTTCCCGCTACACAGTGAGACCGTGTGCGAGTGCGAGGTAGACTCTGGCCTGGTCGATGAGTGTGTTTACGTAGACTAGCTCGTTTGGTCCATGTATGTGCTCACCGGCTGGTCCGAAGCCTATGGTTTGAATACCAGCTTGGCGGTAGTATGCGCCGTCGGTGCCGCCCGCCCACTCGACAAAGAGTTCAGGTTCCCTCTTCAACGCGGTTTTAATAGCTGTCTTGAATATTTTTCCGAACTCGGAGTCTGGGTCAGTGTAGTTGGCGGGGTTATAGACCCATTTACCTTCACCGTCTCGGGGGGCTTCTATCTCCCAGTGCCAGTCGGGATCACCACTGCCCGCCTCGTCTAGCATCTGCTTGACCTCGGCGGCAACTGTGTCCGCGGATTCTCCGGGGATGAGGCGACGGTCAATGCTGATGACGCACTCGTCGGGAACCTGGTTGCTAGCGGTTCCGGCCTGGATTGCGTTTACACTGATCACTGGAGCACCTATCCAGGGGTGCCATTTATCTATCGGCTTCTCAAGCGCGATGACGCCCTTGCTCGCCTTCGCTATGGCGTTGATACCCTCGTAGCGGGCGTAAGCCGTATGGGTTGCCCTTCCCCTGAACCTGATCTTGAAGCTCCAGCCTCCTCTCTCAGCGACTCGTAACCTGAGGTTGCTCTTCTCGCCTATGACGACGTAGTCGGGGCGCCTTAGGTTGCCCTTCGCCATTTCGTCGAGGAGTATCTTGGTACCGTGGGTTGCCCCCTTCTCCTCATCGGGGACGAGGTGGAGGCTTACGCAGAGGGGGAGTCCCTGGGTCTTAATTATACCTAAGACGTGGATCATGACGGCGCAGTTGGACTTCATATCACAGCTCCCCCTACCTGTGAGGGTGTCACCGATGAGCTGAGGGTCGTAGGGGTCGGTCTCCCATGCATCGCGCCTAGCGATGGGTACAGTGTCAAGGTGGCCATTAAAGACGAGTAGCCGTTTTGCCCCAGGGTTGATTGTCGCGGTGAGTATCGGGCGCTCCTCAGGACCGTGGAGCCGCGTCGCTACCCCTAAGCCCTCAATAATATCCCGAGCTAAGAGAATGACGCGCTTCTCGTCCCCCGTTACACTGGGGACTCTGATGAGCCTCTTTGAGAGTTCCACTATCTCGTCTCTGCTGATCAGGTTTATTGCCTCGTCGAGTGTGGGCATAATACATCGGATTATGGTGGGATTTAGTGTTTATAGGCTCTCGGATCCCAGGATTGTGGGGCCTGCGCCCTTGGCCCATGGAGTTATGAGGTCGCTGTGGTGAGCGTATCGCTGGTCCAGGAGCCAGTAGTGGCACCAGTCGTCTCGGCTGCGTATCCCCCGGCCTAGGGCCTGGTTGGCGGCTCGATAAGCATCCATTGTGTACCACTTGTTGCCGAGGCCCATGCTCCTTCGGTCGTAGTAGGCGATCTGCGCCCTTACGATGGGGTCACCGTAATTCGCGTAGGGGACACCGATGAGGATGATGCCCCTGCACTGGTCGTCTGGGAAGTTGCTCCCTTCGCTGTTTCTGCCTCGGAAGACGCAGGTGAGGACGGCGCCCTGCGGTGTTACTGCGGAGGCCTTGTATCGGTTGACCGTCTCCTGGTTCCCGCGGGCGTCTCGACCCTCCCTGAAGAGGGGCTTCTCTGCGAGGTAGGGGCGTCCTCCGCGCACCTTTATGAATCCCTCCTTCGTCCATGCTTCTAAGCTGCGCTCCATGAGACCACGCTGGGGGAAGAAGATTAGGGAGCCGTTTGGTACCGTCTTGAGCGCCTCGACCGTCGACTCGCCGATCTTGAGGAGCATCTCTGGGCTCCTATCCCGGTAGGTGGTTGTGACGCGTGGGTCGATTGTCATCTTTATCTTGTCGCTGGTCTGTATGGCAGGGTAGCTGCGGAGCTTAGCCGTGTGGAGGCCTAGGACCTCGGCGAAGAGGGGGAGGGGACTTATTGTTCCCGACATGAGGAGGGTGCCGGCTGAGTCCTCGACGACTGGTTTTATGGCGAGGCTAGGGTCGAGGCACCTGTACTCTAGTTGGTTTGAGCCGGAGCCGCTCTTCTGGTATATGGCGATGTACTTGTCCTTGCGGCTCTCCATGAGTAGCTCGAGGAATGTGAGGACGCCGTTAAGGTAGCTGAGTGGCGGCTCCCCCGCCTTCTCCTTCCTCGCCTTTATTGCCTCTACGGCTGGGGTGTGGTGCTCCATGAATGCGGTGAGGTCTCCACCGAGGGCGTGGGCTATGTTGTGGTAGGCGTCTTCGGCATTTACTAGGGTAGGTTGGTCTGTGATGACTTCGGCGAGGTGTTCCTCAAGCCTTCTGAGGGGTGCCTTGTTCATGCCTATGGCTTTGAGTTCGTCGGAGGCGGTGGCGAGGCTCCGGTCGCTGAGGGTGTCGCTTAGGGTCTCCTGCCCTACTTGGTCGGCGTTGTGTCCCTCGTCTAGAACTAGGAATCTGCCTTCGAGGTCGAGGCCGGTCATGAGCCTGATCTTTGGGTCGAAGACGTATGGATAGGGGCAGACTAGGAGGCGACGAGTCTTGGCGACCTTTCGGGCGAGAAAGTATGGGCAAACCCGTATGCGTCTACCCGTGGAGACGAGGGCATCGACTGAGAGAACCCGTGGTAGGCCGGTGGGTGCCTCAGTCATCTCGGATCGGTAGGGGCACTTCTCCTCCTTCCTGAGGACACCGCATAGCTCCTGGGCTTCACGGCTGGGGAGGCCGCGGCAGTCGTTGTTAAGGCAGAGGTGGTCGCGACTCGCCAAGTTAACAGCCGTGTAGGAGGCCCCCGAGTGCTCGTTGATCCTCTCCACCTCGGCGAGGACCTGTCTGACCTGGTCGTGGGTCCGAGTCGCATAGACGATGGGCTTCTCTAGTGGGATAAGAGCGCTCAGGGCGGAGACAGTCTTGCCAAAGCCGTTGCAGGCCTCGGCGACGAGTGTACCACCGGTGCCAAGAACGCCCTCGACGTCGTTCATGAAATCGACCTGCTGGGGGTAAGGGTCGTAGGGGAAGAGGCTACTCCACCCCTCACTCGGCTCGGGCATCGCCCTAGAAACATCCCCACATCGATTTAAGTGGCGTGGAGAACCTTGGCTAAATAACCGTGGATGCGTGTGAAAATATCTCTCACTGTCTTGATTGGGTGAGGGGGATTTTCGAATATCCCCGTTATGCCCTGCGGCACCAACATAAGCACGACAACTATGAAGATCATGGGGTAGAGGGACTCGTACTCAGTAGCACTCACCCCAAGGATAGCTACCATGAGGGCGCCTAGAGCCTTCTGAGCGGTGGCGGCGAGGAACCCACCGACGACGGCTCCGGCCACGCTGTGGAGTCCACCGATAACACTGCCAGCCATCACGAGTATGAAGAATTTATCGTTGTATCCGAGGCCCGTATAAAGCCATAGGGGTATTATTGCGCCGGCGAGACCAGCCAGTGACCCCGTGAGGAACCAGCTTAGCAGATGGATCGTGTTCACGTTTACGCCTAGGCTGGCCGCGAGGGTCTCGTCCTCTGCCACCGCCCTGAGGGCTATTCCATATTTGATCCTTGTGAGGAATATGTAAAGGGCGGCTACGAGGATCACACATACAGGGAGTGTTACGACTAGGATACCCGGGTAACCCATCCACTGAAAGTCGCTAGAGACGAGGCTGAAGCCCGTAGTGCGGTAGCCCTGATTGAGCATGTACCAGTAGCTAAAGATGTTCACGAGGGAGGCGATCACCTGGGCGATGGCGAAGAATGCGAAGGTTAGGGTGATCTCCCTGGCGCCCGTAGCCTTGATGGGGCGAACGATGGCGACGTAGAGCCCTAGTCCTAGGACGCCGCTGGTGAGCATGGTGATCGGGATAGTTGCGTAGGGGTCGAAGCCGTATATCCTCACGAGGGAGTAGCTCAGGACGGTGCCGAGGGTGGCGAGGGAGGTGTGTGCGAAGTTTGGGAACTTTTCCACCATGTATGTGAAGGTGAAGCCGACGCAGAGGATTATGACTACCCCCGTCTGGATGATGGCACCTATCAAGGCGGGGGAGAGCATATTTACCCACCTGGGCTCGGGGATTTAAAAATCATCGCAGTGATGAGCCCAGCTACCGCTGGGGTGTTTAGATGAAAAAAAGGGAAAGAAAAGGATGTGTTTACGCTATCTTGCGACTGATCTGCATCAGGGCTACGATGGCTGCGAGTGCAGCTATCAAGCTGGCGCCGATTGCGGCGTAGACTAGGGTCGTAAGACCATTTGCTGCATCGGCTGCGCTCTTCGCGGCTGCTGCGGCGCTGTTAGCTGCGGCGGTCGCGGCGTCGGCCTTGGTTCCAGCGGCTGTTGCTGCGGCGGTCGCGGCGTCGGACTTGGTTCCAGCGGTCGTTGCTGCGGCGGTCGCGGCGTCGGCCTTGGTTCCAGCGGTCGTTGCTGCTGTCTTTGCATCGCCTACGGCAGTCGTCACCGCGGACTTGAGGTCAGTTACCTGTTTGCCCAAGTCGGTGATCTGCTGCTGTATTGGGCTCACTGGAGCGGCTGTAACCGTGAAGGTTCCGGTGGCGATGTTCTTGCTGTCGGTACCGACCCACTTGTAGGACCAGGCGCCAACAGGAGCATCGGTGTTTAGTTCCATCGGGTTACCGCTTGCAGTTTGGCTTGAGTAAGGTGCAGTGTACCATAGACCTGTCTTGATCCACGTGTTCAGGCCGTCTCCGCTGAAGACTAGAGCCCCGCTGGGATCATAGATCTTCAGTACGCTGCCTAACACTGGGGTTGTCTTGTAGGTATGCTCAATCTGGAACGAAATAGTTTCGCCAACAGCAAATGTGGCCTTCCTAGGCGTAATAACTACGTGCTTTGCTGCGACTTCGAAGTTGGCCTGAGCAAGGTATCCGTCACCATCGGTCGCGTTGACATAGTACTTTCCTGCGCTGAGCGTTGTAGAAGCTGGGACTACCCAGTACGCTTTAACGAAGCCTGTGGAATTTACGGTCGCAATAACTGCTGGAGGAACATAGATCTGGTAGACTTCCATGCTCCAGATGTAGTCTGCGGCGCCTGTGCTAGTCTTGTTGTAGAGGGTGAAGGAAATTGCACCGCCGGGGTACTTGAAGCCCTTACCGACGATTGATACGTTGTAGGTGTTAGGAGCTGAAGCAGGGTCCATTGTGATTTCAGTGGCGTAGGTGATGGTGAACTGAGCCGTTAGGGTGATCTCAGCATCTATGTCCAATACAGATATGGTGTAAGTGCCAGCTGCCATTCCCTTGGGGATTTGGAGAGTTGAGCTAATCAAACCGGCTGCGCTGATTGATGTCGTAGAGACCAGGGTCTTTGTACCGATGGTTGCGTTCCAGGTTCCGCTCTTGGTGAAGCCGTTACCCGTGAGGGTAATGGTTTTACCGACTGGGCCGGACGTGGAGCTTAGTTGGATACCCATTGTACCGATCCTGAACCCGATTGACTTGGTGGTGAAGGCGGCGATGTAGGCTTTTATCTTGTAAGAGTCTTCTAGCTGTGCAGGTACTGTGAAGACCTTGCTGAAGGAACCGTCCGACAGCGTCTTCGCAGAACCGATGTTAACTACGAATACACCAGCATTGTCTGTGAGGTCGATTGTTACGGATGTGTCCACGACTCTGGCCCAGTGTGTACCTGAGACAGTCATCTGTGAACCCTGTGGACCGTATACGGGGTTAACCGTTAGAGTCTGAAGGGCTGTGACTTCGAAGTCGGCGGTTGCTGTGAGTGTTACTGGTGCATCTGATATTGTGAGGATGTAGTCGTCATCGACCTTGGGGGCTCCAGGAACGATTACGTTCATCCTGAATCTGCCGTTGAGGTCGACTGTCACCGGCAAAGTGGAGCTGATCTTGCAGTCGGATGTGTATGCGCCTCTCGATAGGACTGGTACCCCCATGGTTGTTCCGGGAGTCCAGCCTCGGCCGTTAATTGCGATGACGTCACCAACTGCACCAGCTACTGGTGTCAAAGTGATCACTGGACCGACGCTGAAGGTTTTGGTACTAATTATACCTTTAGCGTCTAGTGCTACTAGATTCCAGGTCGCTGCGGGTGGGTAAATGCCGTCTGGTACCTTCCAGACAATGGTTGCGGTGCCAACACTGTTCGTCGTACCCTTTCCAAGGTCGAACTGTGTAGCACTTGTACCCCAGTACCAATAGTCTGACCTGTGAGGAATGGGGGCAACAGCGGGGGCAGTATCCCAGGTTACGGTCCAAGCGCCGGTTACATAGTTGATGGTACCGGTGCCAGTGTAAGTTCCACCTACACTGTTCACAAATTTGCCTGCACCATCATCGTGTAGTTGCTCGACGCCGTTCCACCCGAACAAGACTGTGCCAGGAACTATGTATTTGTGTGCATAGGTCCCGCTTATCTCGGTCTTTATACCGTCGGGTGTCGCCATTACTTCGGGAGGAGTAGCAGGAGGTCCAATTTGTGATTGTGTTGCGGGTAAAGCTGCTACTAAGAGAAGGCCTAGGTCCTTTGACCCAGAGAAGCCGTTGAAGGTTCCTGTGATCGAGTCAAGTTCCAATCCACTAGCGGGACTGTTCTTTATTTTTGTAATGACTGTGAAGGTTGCTGAAGCGGTGTTGCCGCCTCCGTCCTTAATCCAGACGTAGTGTGCACCGTTTGTGGCATCGGGGACCTTGAACCAGACCTCGTAAGCACCACTTGCCTTAGCGGTGGTCGAGTTCATCAGACCCTTGACGCCATCCCATGCTCCTGTCGTTGTATCCCAGTATAGTTGTAATGCGGTACCAGCGGGAACCGTCCCAGCTACCCCGGTAACCTTAATGGTTTTACCCTTTTCACCGGTGGCAAAGTCGAGTGTCGGGGCGGGTAAAGCGAAGGCAGAAGGAATCATTGAGAGCATCATGCTCGCGATAACGAGTATAGGTATAAATTTCTTCATATTCATTTCATTTTTCTCCTTTACATCGTCTGAGCAGGGCCTGATTTCACTCAGGAATACCCCACCTTTGACGATTGAGTTCACACACCCGATAAGATACTTAAACGTATGTCTACAGCAGATGCCCAATGTATACAAGTTAGGGACAATGTATGCCTTTGACTAGATTGTCCCATAAAAAAAGAACAAGCAAATGCCTAATTTAGGCCAAAAAAATGGGCGTAACAAAACATGAAAATATATTGATCTTTTGTAAGAAACTAGTCACTATAAACCTTGTTAAAGACCCATAATTATTCCTGTTAAAATGCATCGAAGCAATAACGTAAATTAAGTGAATAATGTTAAGAATGACTGTTACTTAATTTCAAATACTTGATCGTCGCCATACCACGAACGCTGTCCCTCTCAAACTCCATAAACCCAAGGGAACCCATCAATTCCTTGAGATAAACTAACAAAAGATCCGTAAACTCCTCAGACATGTCGAACCCGACAAACCTCACCCTTACATCATCACCGTCGACGATCTCACACTCGTCGAGATTCCAGCTTACAGGAAGATCATCGCGAAGGAAATCTAGAATATCGGTTTCACCAAGCCTCCTCTTTAGATACTGACCATACCATCGCCCCGTCTCACCCCAGAGATCCTTGAGCCTCCCCCCAGAGCCCTCTGCACTTCCTATCAATCGACTTAGGATCGAACGGGGGATAACCATACCCCCTGCGCCTCGCTGTACCTCCCTTATGTGATAGGCGTCAACAATATCGCGTAGAGCTGTTGACAGAGACTCTGCACGAATAGCCTCCTCAAAGGTATCAATAGCATAACTGGTTAGACTCTGTCCTCTCCTCGAGGAAATATCCTTTAACCGGTCTACGAGTTCGCCTGGTAAAACAAGCAACTTCGTGTCCTCAGGCTGCTTCCTCGTCAACCCCGCCTACTCCTTCTCAAGCTTGATTTGAATTATGCCTCTATCGGTCTCGTTTTCAACCGTCCTATATCCGAGAACGTGAAAGGCTGCCTCAATAAAAACCGCAAACACCTCAGTATACCCCTTCGTATACTTTTCGTTAATGCAGCTAATAATCAGCTGACCGTTTTTGCCCTGCTCGATGTGAAATTGACTCCCATAGGTTAGGAAGACTAGAGCATCAGTAAGAGTCTTAAACGGCTCAGCTCCCTTACTGAGAAAATATTTACCATACCAAAAACCCATATCGCGCCATAGATCCTTGACTCTTTCTTTATCCTTACTGAAGGCCGAGTCGACCACTTGATAATATAGGTGTTCAACCGTGAACGTGAGACCCATATCACGCGCACGGTCCATTTTATCCCCTCGATCAACAGCTTCCTTAAGTGTGAGCCCTTGTTCCTCAGCGCGAAGAGCCTGTTCAAGCATATCATTAACAGTCTGATATATGGTGAGGCCCCGCTTTTCAGCTAGTTTAGCGACTCTGTTAGCCAGATCCTCTTCAGCTGCTAACATTTTTCGCTTAGACACGACAGCCCCCCCAACCTAAATAGCCCAATATATTAATTCTCCCCTAAGCCTAAAACGTTTATCAGGACACCCATCACGAGATTCGATAACA
>CAZIKD010000069.1:0-9102 GCA_964539725.1 uncultured Candidatus Bathyarchaeia archaeon
CGAAAATGTCGTCGTAAGAATGAAAAATTTTAGGGGTTAAACTGGTACATTACCCTAAAATTAAATTCACATTTCACAATTCTCTTTTTTTAAGATCTTCTGTATCTCTTATTTCCTAATGTCTTCTCTCTCTTTTTTGGAATTATTCTAGAGAATTTCTGTTAATCTGCCAACTGTTGATTCGAAAAGAAAACTCTCATTTTCATTTATAGCCAGATCAGATAATACTCTCGATATTGTATTTATTATGCAATCATCACAATTTATAATATTTTTCAAAAATGAAAAATAATTTTGTGATATTTTATTCGGATCGTGCTCTTTTATGACAAAATCCCTTGCATTTTTTCCGACAGTGTTTTTCAACACTTCATTTGAGGATAAAGCGATCATAAATTGTAATAATTGTTCTTCTTCAAGATTATCGATCCCGACCTTCAAGCAGGCATTATTTGGTAACTCGGAAAACCACCCCACATCAGATACAATTACGGGTTTTTGAGATGCCATAATCTGGAGAACGCTTCTGCTCGTTTCCCCTGCAGTCGGATACCGTAAATTTATACAGAAATCGGATATATCCAGATACTGTTGAGCTTTGTTTTGAGGTATATATCCTGTAATAAAAACGGATTTTGCCAATCCGAGGCTGGAAATCATTTGTCTTATATTCATCATATCCCCACCAACTAATATTAAGATTGCATTTGGATAAAACGACAGAAATCGCTTGAATGATTTTAAAATGATATTATACCTTTTATGTGAAAAAATGAAACCAAAACTGGAAATTATGGGAGAGAATTTTGTTAATCCTAATTCGGATTTTATCTGATAATGATCAATCTCTCTTCCCACATCAGGAATCGTATAGGGTTGATTTATTTTTTTAACTATCGATTCTCTGTTTTCCCTCATAATTAGATTTATTCCATAATTACTATGGCTGATAACACCTAAACTTTTATCAATTATTTTTTTAATGAGTGGATATTCAAATTCCGGAAAGACTCCGGTACTTACAGCAATCTGTGCGATTTTTACCCCTTTTTTGCCATAACAATACTCAAACATATCAATGTATTTATTGGAATCCCCCTGTGCCAGACTCATATTCCAAAGAAACCCGTGAAGAAAAATATCATGCAGCACAACAATCCCAGGATATTGTATAAGGCTATCGTAGACGAATTTGTGCATCGGGTTGTTCCCCATTTGGTAAATGGGAATATCGTAATTCTTTTCCAGAATCGGAAAATCAGAATATGGAAATATATCAAAATTTTTGATTAAATTTCTATTGCTTGGATTGACATTTGTATCGATAAAAATGTCGATGTCACAAAATTTTGCCAGATACGGCAGAATTTCTTGTTCTGAATAGTCTGCAATCCCCGTCTTCTGTGGACTGACTGGTGTAAAATAAGCAATCTTCATGATATTGCATCCATTAATTTAGCTATTACACTATCCCAGGTGAGTAATTTATTTCCAAATTTTTTATGACCTTGTTCGCCCATCTTTCTAGCCGACCCTTCAATGTATATTTTATTTATTGCTTCTGCAATATCCAGAGGCGTTGGTTGTATGATGAATCCTGTCACTCCATTTTCGATGAATTCCAGACTACCCCCCGAATCAGTGCATGTAATTAGGGGTTTTTTTGAAAGTATACTCTCCATTGAAACATAACCTAAATCTTCATCAAACGGTGTATAAGGTATACAAAGTGCGTTTGCGTAAAGATCCAACAGTTCATTTTCCGGAACAAACCCCAGAAATTCAACTCTATTTTCGACCCCATTTTCTTTTGCTGTTTTTCTTAAAAAATTACAATATGGGCCTGTTCCAACAATTTTCAGTCCAATATTATCATCAACATATTTCAAACTTTTAATGACAAGGTCCTGACGTTTCTTAGGATCAAGACGACTAGGGTATAATATGTAATTGTCAAAATTTTTACAGTAGTAGCGGTCTGCAAAAGGAGGAGGCGGATAGAGTACTTCAGATGGAATATGATTGTATTTATCCAAGCGATTTGTGACATTTTGGGAGATCGTGAATATTTTTCTTGATTCTTTCAAAGATTTAATATCGATCGCAGTGATTTTTTTTCTTATAATATCACCCAATGCATGATGTGGAGCCAAATCATCATAATCGGTATGAGCCAGGTCATAAACAGGTCTGTGTTGATGGAATAACCAAGTGATTTTTTTTGGATGTTTAATTACATAAGAAGGAAATTTTGTGGTGATGACCCCATCGATCTTTTTTCCATCACTTTCCGTTAAATCCAGCAATCTCCAAATTAATGTATTGTTAATTAATTCCTGGGGCGGGTACCATTTAAACGGAATTTTAATATATTCAACTTCATAGTGTCGCTTAATAAGTTCACTATATAAATTGTCACATAAATATTCTGCACCTCCTTTTACAAATGGTACCTGAACCGAACAAACAGCGATCTTCATAATGCCTTCAAAATCTTCTTTTTTTCCCATCCCAAATAGAATATGTATTTATTTCCTTCCAATTACTGCATAATCTCTCGGTCCCCATAAAAGATTGTTCAATATTTCAATATTGTGATTATAATTATTGACAATTTCATGTTCGAGATCCGAAAATTTCTCCGGCATCTCTATTTTTTGTAGCTTTACTTCATCAGGAATTGGTGAATAATATTTAATTTCGTTCTGCATGAAACCAACGGATTCGAGTAAAAAATTTAGTGTTAATGGATGTACCGGTTTGTAATGGCTTAAATCAAGATAGAAATTAAAAAAAGAAGCAAGTGATAGCGGGTTTACCGTTTCAACGACAATATTTCCCCTGTTACCGAGTTTTTGGTAACAGAGGGCGAGCATCCTTACAAGATAACCTGGCTCAAGATGCTCTACAACCTGATCAATAAAAATACCATCGAGACAATTATCCGGTAATTTCTCAAGATAGGATATCGCATCGGTCTGTTCAACCTGCAAATGACGGGAACGACAATATTGAACCATATCATTGTCTATATCAATTCCGGTACAACCTATTTCATGGTCCCGGAGTATTTCGAGAAACTCTCCTCTCCCGCATCCAATATCGAGCACACAGGAACATTTCTCAAAATAAGGGAGAAATTCCAGCTGCTGATTTTTGATTGCATTTCGCGAACCACGGAATCGTTCTTCGAAGAGATAATAATTCATCTTCGATGACGGAGGTTGTTCAGATTTAGTTAATGAAGACTGGTCAGACGCAAGAATTTTCCTTTCAAATCCCTCATGTATTCTATTTTCCAGGATCTGGGCAAGCCAGGTTCTGGCATGGATATTTTCATCCAGTTCGAAGAGATGGCTATGGATCCGAGCATCGATTCTTCCATCAATTTCATTTTCCACCATATCAATAACTTGGGAAATTTTTTGATCTTGTTCACTTTGTCGACGAGAGAAAGAAGTCTCAAGATCTCTCAATTCTTGATCTTGTTCACTTTGTCGACGAGAGAAAGAAGTCTCAAGATCTCTCAATTTTTGATCAAGTTCCCGATAATTCCGGTCGAGTTCCACACATTTCTGAGAAGTATGGTTTAGTATCCGCACCGTGCTTGCATTGAATCCATTCTGAAGGTAGATAATCGGATCAACGTACCGGCGCACCTCTCCATGAACAAGGGTGCGCCCCTTTACGAGGAGTTTACCGATGTAAGGATTATGGGAGCTGATAACGTAACTGTTATTGTGGATATCCCAATTGGCATTAATGTATGATATATCACGCTGGATTGCATCGTCTGGGTCTGGATGGCAATTCTTTGAAGTAGATGCGAGTACAGAATCCGAATCCGAGGGCACTTCTCCTGCTGCCTGTCGGCTCCGGATATTCTCCCGGATCTTCTCCATGATCTCTTCGACATTAATCTCGTCATCGCGGATTCCTATGGTATTGTCATTCATATTCTTGTAATTACTATTATTATTTTTTACATTTTGAATACTTAACTGATTATTTGACATTTTTTTTAATAAAAGGCACACTAATCCCGCGGCAGCTGGTGCATTATTGTCATGATATAAAATATTTTTTAAATCATTTTTATCACATTTATGCCAGCCATTCTCATATATGAAAAATTCTTTTGCTAATATCTCAAAAGGACAACAATTTAACAATATATTTAGCCGGTTCTCATCGTATTGAATAAACCAACCGTAATTGAAAAATTTCCCATAAGGAACCGTTATTAGAATTTTCCCATGAATTTTTGTGATTCGATAAATTTCTTTTAGTGCATCTATGTCGCCTTTATCCAAAACCTCAGTAAAATTGGTTTTATAAACGGAATTATCCCTCCCAATGTGTTCGATTGTTGAGATGCAAAAAACGAAATCGAAATAATTATTTTCAAAATTGGTTTTCCGGATATCTCCTACATGTGAAATAAGCCCCTCAATTTTTCGATCTGAAATATCAAGTCCATGAAGATTAGGTATTTTTAATGATAAAAGAGATTTGATGTATCGTTCCTCGGCATTTGCATATCCGACGTCAAGAACTGTTGGTTCATCTGAATATTTTGACAATGCCCAGGGTATTTCGACACACCTTTCTGTATCGCCATAACCAACAGGATCGCAGAGTGGATTTAATCCTGCTAAAGGACCTTGCGGATCAATTGTTTTTTCCATAAATTACAATATCTCCCAATAGTATAGAATTGAATAATGTTTTCATGAATTGAATATTTTTAATCTGAAACATACTACTATAATGGTAGTGTTTTTTAGTTAGTGATTCTTTCAATAATTACACCCAATTTTCTTGTATCACTGGTTATTCCATATTCTTTTGGGATCCAGTCATGACTTACGGTAAATTTATACCTTAACAGCCTTCCTTTCATTGATTCAGGAGTTCGTAAATAAACTTCTGTACATTTCTGGATTTCATATTCACCAATTTCATCATCGAGTAAATTTACTTTCATCATAATTAATTTTTCAATCGGATTCTCATTACGGAAAATAATACGCACATCTTGAAAACGATCCTGTATGAGTAATATGAATTCTTTTTTCGTCCAAAATATCTGGTAATCAGCAGTAATTTCAGGGGCATATATTCCCTTATTGAAATACGTTAACGTTTCCTGACCCGAAGGATTAAAACTGGATAATAAGGAGATCCCGTGATGATAATCTTCATGGTGGGAAGTACAGGATTTACACAATTTAATATCTTTTCTCAAACCGTTTGCATGTAGGTTCCGGAAAAATACCATCTCCTCTGAATTCCAGACCTCAAAAACAGAAGAATCATTGATATTCCCTATAACGTTTTTATAATTAAAATCATAGCAGCATGGTACGACATACCCATCCCATCCTACAACAAAACCTCGCCATGGCTCAAAACAAATATGTGATGGATTGGACAATTCAGAAGAAATTGAATGAGGATTTATTCCCGTTTCTTGATTCGCAAAATTATCGAATGATTTTACGATGACATTGATCCCTTCTGATAAATCCCATCTGATTTTGAATTGTTCGATTTCGTCTTCATTATCATATAAATTGATGATAGATAAAACGATATTCAATGCGGATTTTTTTTCTTTGTGATGTACCAGGAACGAATCAACGTTTTCCAGAATTGTGCGGAGGTCCCCACCCTGTCTGATCTTTTCAAATTTACTACTAGACAGGGAATCAATGCTAATCAATAGAAGATCAAGTTTGGAATCCAGAATCTTTTCAGCAATTTTTCCTTTTAAAAACGAACCGTTAGTTGACATTCCTAAGGTTATTCCTTTTCCACCCGCATAATCAATAAACTCAGGGATTTTTATATTCATCAGTGGCTCACCAAAAAAATGCAGCCAGATGAATTCGACTTTATCTTGTATTTCGTCGATAATTTTTTTAAACAAATCAAGACTCATATTTCCAATTGGCCGTGTCATGTTCGGTCTCGGGCACATTATACAATCGAAATTACAATTGTTAGTTGGTTCTATAATCAAAAAAATTGGAAAATCCTGAACAAAATTGTTTTTATTGATATAATTTTTAAATAATGAAAATTGTCGTGGTGATAATTTTGTTTGTTCATTCTCATTATCCTGCATTTTTCCTCGGATGTTATTTATCGTAACCAGTAAAATTTTTTTCCCTTTAAACAGATAAACAATTTTCCCACCAAACGATCATCATTCCATCGGGAATCGAGTATAATAATATCCTTATACTGACGAGAACATTTTCTTATCCATCAATCCATTGAGTTATTGTAGTAACTCTGAACTGTCATTATCCAGCCTTTCTATATAATCTACTCTTTTATAAACATTCATAATTCTTCATCCTTCTAGAAAAAGGGAATTTATTGTTGAATTGTCACCTTCGGGTGCATATTGAATATACCTGCATAGATAATAGACCGATCTTCTGAAACCACTTTTAATATTTCTATATCCCGAAGGAGTAGTAAATTCTCCTCAAAGGATCTCAGATTTTGTCCCTTGTTTGCCACACCAATAGAAAAAGAATAGGTTCCAGGTAATAATGGAAAATCCATTACCCATTCAATTTTTGCATTGTGATTTTTTAATAATTTTTCTGGTTTCAGATTCATACAGTATGTATTCGTTTCAAAAACCGATAGCCCCAAATTATTCCGAATCATTAAACCATAGTGCGGTTCATCCAGATCCTTTAATGCTTTGACTTCATAGATTATCTTAATGACTTTTTCACTCTCAATATACGAAATCTCCTCTCCATTTTCATTATAAATTTCGAAAAAAACCAGTTCGACCTCTCCCGTTGAGATACCTGAATTATTCTTTTTTTGTTCCTTTTCAACTTTTTTTACCTGCACCTGTACTGGCACATCACCTAGGTGCATCTTCTTCAAGATCATATTCAGGTAAAAATCCACAACATCTTTTGGCTCTCCAGAATCGATCACCCGTCCATGATCGAGCATAATCGCCGAATCGCAAAGTGTCTTTACCGCATCCATATCATGCGACACAAACACAATCGATCCCCCGGCTGCCCGAAACTCCTGGATCTTCCGCATGCACTTCTGCTGGAAATATGCGTCCCCGACGGAAAGCGCCTCATCGACAAGGAAGCATGTCGGGTCTGCATGGATTGCAATGGAGAATGCAAGTCGCATCGTCATACCCGAAGAATAGGTTTTGATAGGTTCATTGATGAACTCCCCAAGCTCGGAAAAATCGATGATCACTTGTTTTTTATGGTCGATCTCATCCCGCTTCATTCCGATGAGCGTTCCGTTCATGTAAATATTTTCTAATCCTGTCATCTCTGCATTGAAACCGGTCCCGAGTTCCAGAAGTCCTGTGACTTTTCCGTCAATTTGAATATAACCGCTGTCCGGGATTATAATGCCGGAAAGAATTTTTAAAAGCGTAGATTTGCCCGCACCATTCTGCCCGATTATGCCAAGCGTCTGGCCGGCATCAATCTCAAAGGAGATGTTGTCGAGTGCAATAAAATCCTTGTGAAATTGCTTCCTATAGATAATCTCTTTGAGCCGGTCGGCAGGTGAATGGTAGAATTTGAATTTTTTTGAGACCCCCTCAATTTTTATCATAGTGTATTACCTCGCTGTTGTATCTTCGCAGAAATAATAATCCCTAAAAAAGTGCTCGTTTTCCCCTCACCAGCCAGAGCAATCATTTTCATATAAAATCCCGGATATCTTTTTCCAGTTTTTTGAAGATCATATAATCCAGCACAATCAGAACAAGGCTCATTATTAACAGGATCGTGAGATAGAGGAATGATGGCATTTTATGTAAAATGAAAATATCATGATACGCAGAAATGAATGCGAGCGCAGGGTTCCAGATCAGGATCTGCTGGGCCAGAGGTGGAAGGATCTCAAAAACATAGACAATAGGAGTGAACCAGAACCAGATCTGGAAGCCGATTGTGACGACCTCCCTAAGATCCCTAATAAAGACAACGAACATCGCGAGGAAAAACCCAAGGGAATAGGCGAAGAGCTGCTGGATGAAATAAACTACTGGTATAAATAACAGATACGGGGAGAAGGTGTAACCGGTAATAAGAAGGATACCAAGAAACATGGCGAGGGTTACCACAAAAGTAATTGTTTCTGATAATACAATGAAAAGGGGCAGGGTCGGGAGGTCAAGGTGAATCTTTGAAATGATATTTTTTTTATCAAGAAATACCGTTGAAGATCGCGTAACCGTGTTTGCAAATGCAGTCCACGGAATCAGTCCTGAAATGAGGTAGATCCCATATCCCCACATCGATGACATGCCCGGTATCCGTGCCCCCATCAGGTTGCCGAATATGATCATATATATGAGGATATTGATGAGAGGATAAATGAATGACCATACAAAACCAAGGGCGGATCCTGAATACCGCTCGGTAAAATCACGCTTTGCCAGTTCTAAAATCAGGCTGAAGTTCAAAATCAATCCCCGCTGAAATTGTTGAATTTCATCTTATGTACCGTAATCGCGGTAATGACAATTGTAATTTTTGTATTTTTTTCTTTCTTATTAATGTCAGATAGGTTTGAAGACATAATTGTGGTACCTTCATGGGTTTAATTGATGTTGGTTTACGGCTGCTTTCATTTTTTCCTCAAAGATCGAAATATCGAAAAGTTGTGCACGTGCTTGGCAAGCCTCACGAAACGAATCCGCCGTATCTGACACTTCCTGCACAGCCTCAATAATGGCTGGTGGATTTGGATTTACCAGGCGTCCGGTTTCCCTGGTCACCGTCTCACGGAATCCTCCCTCATTTACTGCGACGACAGGTTTCCCGCTTGCCATAGCTTCCAGAGGTGTTAGTCCGAAATCCTCATTGAGGGCTGTGCAAATCAGACCCCGGCAACAGGCATAAAGATCAACAAGTTCTTTCTCTTCAACCTCGCCAAGGATCCTTACGTTATCTGGTAAATCCCTGAGCATTCGCTTGGTATACCCTTCAGCATGATCACCTTTTGAAAAGCCTCCTGTAATCACAAGGTTCTGATCTGGCATCCGGCGGAAACTTTCAATCTGCAGTTCGATGCGTTTCTCCG